>SLSR01000175.1 GCA_007130365.1 Lentisphaeria bacterium | reverse complement strand
TCATCGACATCGGCGAGCTTAAGTTATATCTGCGCCAGCACGGCGTAGAAGTCCGGCAGTCAACCATCGATTGACCGGCAGACGATTGCGGACGCTGGCGCCGTATTTCGAGAAGTCGTCGCCGATTGCCGACGGTCGGTTGTCAAGCTAAAGTACAATACCGAACAGCCAACTCAATGACCGCCTCAGGCGGCGAGCCCAAAATGATTGAAGCACGGAGAAAGACCATGTCATCCAAACCACCCGGCCCCTATCGTAGTTCGCAGACTACGCAAGGCCGCAAAATGGCGGGCGCCCGCGCGCTCTGGCGAGCCACCGGCCTGACCGACGAGGACATGCACAAGCCGATCGTCGCCATCGCCAACTCCTTCACTCAGTTCGTGCCCGGGCATGTGCATTTGCACAACTACGGGCAGATGATGAAAAAGATGATCGGACAGGCCGGCGGAGTCGGAGTGGAGTTCAACACGATCGCCATCGACGACGGCATTGCCATGGGCCACGACGGCATGCTCTATTCCCTGCCCAGCCGCGAGCTGATCGCGGACAGCGTCGAGTACATGGTCAACGCCCATTGCGCCGACGCTCTGATCTGCATTTCCAGTTGCGACAAGATCACCCCGGGCATGATGATGGCGGCGCTGCGCCTCAACCTGCCGACCATTTTCGTCACCGGCGGCCCGATGGAGGCCGGCAAAGCCCGAACCAGTCGGGGCGAACGCTCGCTCGACCTGGTCGACGCGATGGTGATGGCGGCCGACAGGGAGGTTTCGGACGAAGACCTGCGCGAGGTGGAAATCAACGCCTGCCCGACCTGCGGCTCCTGTTCCGGCATGTTCACCGCCAACAGCATGAACTGCCTGGTTGAAGCGCTTGGCCTGGCCTTGCCCGGCAACGGCACCCTGCTGGCCACCCACGCCCTGCGTCGCGAGCTGTTCAAGGAAGCGGCCGGCCGCATAGTCGAAATGTCGCAGGCCTGGTATCTGCGGCAGGACGACACGGTGCTGCCGCGAAAGATCGCCACCCGCGCCGCCTTCGAAAACGCCATGACCCTGGATGTGGCGATGGGCGGCAGCACCAACACCGTGCTGCATATCCTGGCTCTGGCCAACGCGGCCGAAGTCGACTTCTCGATGCGCGACATCGACCGCATCTCCCGGCGCACCCCCTGCATCTGCAAGGTCGCGCCCAGCAGCTCCTACCACATTGAGGATGTCAGTCGGGCCGGCGGCATCCCGGCCATCATGGGCGAGCTGATGCGAGGCCGCCTGATCGATCCGCAGCCGTCGACGGTTGGCGGCGACAGCATGGGTCGGCAGATCAACCGGAACGACATTCGCGGTGAATCGCCGGAGCTGACCGAGGCGGCGCGGCAACGCGCCCTGGCCGCGCCGGGCGGCCGCTTCTGCCTGCAGGGCATGTCCCAGTCAACCCTGTACGACAGCCCCGACACCGACCGCGTCAATGGTGTGATTCGCGACCTCGAACACGCCTACAGCCAGGATGGCGGCCTGTGCGTGCTGTTCGGCAACCTGGCCGAGGAGGGATGCATTGTCAAGACCGCCGGGGTCGACAGCTCGATCCTGAAGTTCACCGGCACCGCCCGGGTCTGCGACTCCCAGGAGCAGGCGGTCGAGTTTATCCTGAGCGGCAAAATCCAGGCGGGCGACATTGTCGTCATCCGCTACGAGGGGCCGCGCGGCGGCCCCGGCATGCAGGAGATGCTATACCCGACCTCCTACTTGAAGTCGAGCCACCTTGACAAGCAGTGCGCGCTGATTACCGACGGCCGGTTCAGCGGCGGCACCTCGGGGCTGTCGATCGGGCATGTCTCGCCGGAAGCCGCCGAAGGCGGCGCGATCGGACTGCTGGAGGATGGCGACACCATCGACATCGACATTCCGCAGCGCCGGATCATGGTTCGACTCGACGACCGGGAGCTGGCTGCGCGCCGCGCCAAAATCGAGGCCAGCGGCGGCTTCAGGCCGCGGCGCCAGCGCCAGGTCTCTCTGGCCCTGCAAGCCTATGGCCTGCTGGCCACCTCGGCCGCCACCGGCGCGGTGCGCGACATCGGCCGCTTCCTGCCGTAGGCTGGGAGGCAAGTGGGCATACGGCAAAAGGACAGCAAAGCCATGTAAAAGAAACAGGTTGATTTTCTGGGCGGTAACGGTAAGTTGTTTTATTGACTAAGGAGTTGCAGCTTCGGGAGAAACCCTGATCTAGCCTCAACACTGCATGGGGTTTTCAAGATGAGTGTGACAATAGCAGAGCCTATTAAAAACCGAACTGTCGGCCCCCGCATAAGAAAGATATGCAGAGATAGGCTTTTGGCCGTTAGCCAAGGCAATTTCCAGCGCAACAAGAGATCAACTTCATCACCGCAAATGACCGTTGTTTCGTTGTTCTCAGGGTGCGGTGGTCTAGACTTGGGCTTTATTGGCAATTTTAATTTTCTTGGAAAGTATTACGGGGAAACGCTGTTCAATATTGCCTGGGCCAACGAGATTAATCATGCGGCTTGTCGGACATACCGCAGAAATATTGGAGCACACATAGTTGAGGGTGATATTTGGGAGGCTTTATCCAGCATTCCCAAGAACGCAGATGTCGTCATAGGCGGCTTCCCCTGTCAAGATATTTCCATTAATGGCAAAGGAGCGGGCATTGATGGCAAACGCAGTGGCCTTTACCGTGCCATGGTTGAAGCTGTTTCCCTTATCCGTCCAAAGGTCTTTGTAGCTGAGAATGTCAAGGGCTTGCTTATGAAGCGTAATAAGCAGTCGTTGAATCGAGTGCTCGCAGACTTTCGGTCATTAGGGTACCAAGTCAATTATCGGCTATATCATGCCGCAGACTATGGGGTGCCCCAGACGCGTGATCGGGTTTTCATCGTAGGGACGAGACCTGATGTGCCATCTTTTATCCACCCTGACCCGCTCCCCGACAAGCATGTCACGGCAAAGGAGGCCATAGGGGATCTTGAGTGCCTAGGCTTAAACGAAGCATTCAATCATGTGTGGAGTCTGGCTAACAAGAGCGCAGAGCAAGGCAACAGAAAATTGATCGCCGACCGTCCAGGATATACGATTCGTGCAGAGTGCCATGGGAATATACAGTTCCATTACTCCCTGCCGCGGCGTATCTCGATGAGGGAGGCCGCAAGGTTTCAGTCTTTCCCTGACAGCTTCGTTTTTGAGGCAAAGCTTCGAGAAACAGAAAGGCAAATTGGCAATGCCGTACCACCCGTTCTTGCATGGCACATTGCAAAGGCGGTTGAAGAAGTGATCAAAGGCGATGCTTTATGATACAAGAGGAATTTGAAAACATACTCGACAGAGTTTGTGCCAAACTTACCAGTGAAGCCCGCAATAATATTTTCAATTCATCACCTCAATTTGAGAACAGGGTTCGTGAAGTCCTTAGAGAAACACTAGATGATTCTTCCATTGAGATCGACTTCAAGCCGCATCCGCAAGCGTTTCCAGATATCGCCGTTGACGACTTTGGCATAGAGGTCAAGCTTACACTTAATAATACATGGCGAAGTGTTGCCAACAGCGTTCTTGAAACCAACCGCATAGAATCCGTAAAACGGATATATCTCGTATTTGGCAAAATGGGTGGGATACCTGAAGTGCGCTGGGGCGATTACGAGCAAAGCGTTATTCATGTCCGCACCTCTCACGTGCCCCGCTTCGAAGTTGAATTGTTTGCCAGCCGTTCGCTATTCGAGCTTATGGGAATTAGCTACGATGAGTTTCGAACTCTATCGATGGAAGATAAGATGCGCCATATCCGCAGTTATGCCAGAGCGCGACTGCGGAAGGGCGAGCGACTATGGTGGCTGGAGGACTCTCCAGATGCGGAGCATGCATTGCCAATTCAGGCTCGCCTTTACACCAGCTTGGGAAAAGATGAGAAACTCCGACTTCGCGCAGAGGCTGCCCTTCTTTGCCCAAGCATAGTCAAACCAAGCCGTTCCCGAAACAAGTACGATGATGTCGTTCTGTATCTGCTAACATACCACGGCGTAATTTGTCATCAGGCCAGAGGCTTTTTTCCGCTGGAAGCGTCGCCAACCCTGACAATGACGACGAAGGAGGAATTTACATCGAACGATCTCTAAAGCTGGTGGAGGAAGAGATGAAAGCGGCCGCCCTTGAAATGGACGACGCGTTGTTTGTCGAGTACTGTGGTGAATCCGTTCCTCCCGAAGAGAGAATTGTGCGCTGGCTGGCCAAGGCCGATTTAATTGCTCGCGACTGGGTTCCATCCAAAAGCCTTTTCTTGTCCAGCTAGTAGGGAAATACAGCTTTGTTTTTGACAAAGCAAAAATCAATGGCTAACGCTATGAAGAATATTTTCGGGTTTAGTCATTCGGATTTAATTGTCGTATCATGAGCTATTCCTCTGTTTCCGTAGCGAATGCCGCCGTCTGGTGCGCGATCCCGGTCTACAACAACCAGGCCACGTTGCGGCAGGTGGCGCTGGGTTGCCGTCGTCATGTCGGGCATGTGCTGGTGGTTGATGACGGCAGCACGGACGCCGATGTTTCGGCGCTGCTTGCCGACACCGACATTCAGGTGGTGCGGCATTCGCAGAACCTCGGCAAGGGCGCGGCTCTGCAAACCGCCCTGCGCCATATCGCGCAGTCTGGCGGCCGCTACATGATCACGATCGACGGCGACGGCCAGCACTTCCCCGACGATCTGCCGCACCTGCTGGAGCGCCTCGATCCGGAAACCATTGTCATCGGCGACCGCCGCCAGGTGATCGGGAACATGCCGGGGAAGAGCCGGTTCGGCCGACGGTTCTCGGATTTCTGGGTAATGCTCGAGACCGGCCAGCCGGTATCCGACAGCCAGAGCGGCTTCCGCGCCTACCCCGTCGACAAAATCAGGCAATTGCCTCTGCGCTGTCGCCATTACGACTTCGAAATCGAGGTGCTGGCGCGGGCGGCCTGGGCCGGTCTGGCCATTGTCTCGGTGCCGATCAAGGTGCGCTACGAACCGCCTGAACGCCGGGTCTCCAGCTTCCGCCCGGTATTGGACAATCTGCGGATTTCGCTGACCCACACTCGCCTGATCGGTCGCCGACTGCTGCCCTGGCCGACCCGGCGTCTCACGCCGCGCCCGGTTTCCACCCTCGACCTGCTGGAACATCCCGCCGCCGTCTTTCGGCGCCTGCTCAAGGAGGCGGCCACCCCGGCCGGTCTGGCCGCCGCCGCCGCCGTCGGCATCTTTCTCGGAGCCCTGCCGCTGGTCGGCCTGCATATCGCTTCGGTATTTTATGTTTCGCTGCGACTCAAGCTGAACAAGGTGATGGCGCTGGCGGTGCAGAACATATGCATGCCGCCGGTGGTGCCGGCGGTTTGCATCGCCGTCGGCTTCTTTTTGCGGCACGGATACCCGATCACCGAGATCTCCCTGCTGAATCTGGCGAAGTCGCCGGGTCAGCGCTTCATCGAATGGTGGATTGGCTCCCTGATCGTGGGACCCCTGCTGGCCGGCGTGGTCGGGGCTGTGGTCTATGTGTCCGCGGCGATTGTGCAAAAGCGCATGGCAGTCAAGTGCTGACCAGCAGTCGCGGAGCCGCAGTCAGACCGTAGGGAACCTTTTCATCTACGACTGTTGCCAAAGCTTGTAGAGCGCCTGCGTGCCATCGTACTCGAAGCCGCGCGCGGCCAGTTCTTCATAGCGGCTCTTGACCAGCTTCACCCCCTCCACCGACACTCCGACTTCGGTCGCCGCCTCGACTGCGATCGTCAGATCCTTGATGATATGCTTGACATAGAAGCCGGGCGCGAAGTCATGATCGAGAATCTTCGGAGCCAGATTAGTCAGCGCCCAGCTGCCGGCGGCGCCGGCCGAAATGCTTTGCAGCACGGTTTTCGGTTCCAAGCCGGAATTGACGGCGAAGGCCAGCGCTTCGCAGACCCCGAGCATGTTCATGGCAACCACGATCTGGTTGCAGATCTTGCAGCGCTGCCCGCTGCCGGCCGTCCCCTGATAGACAATGTTCCTGCCCATCAGCTCGAACAGGGGCAGGGTCTGGTCAAAGCCTTCCCGGTCGCCGCCGACCATGATCGAAAGCGCGCCTTCGCGCGCCCCCTTGTCGCCGCCGGAAACCGGGGCGTCGAGGGCGAGGGCCTTCCTCTGCCGCGCCGCCTCGGCAATGCGCTCGGCCAGGGCAGGGGTGGAAGTGGTCATGTCAATGGCGACCGCGCCGGGCTGCAGGTTGGCGATTATTCCTTTTTCTCCGAAATAAACTGCCTCGACATCGTGCGGCATGCCGACGATCGTGAACACGAACTCGCAGTGTTGGGCAATCTGCGCGGGGGAGTCGGCCCATTGCGCGCCGCGAGCTAGCAAGTCCGCCGCCTTCGCCCGCGTACGGGTGTAAATATGCATGGCGTTGCCTGCGGCGAGCAGGTGCCCGGCCATGCTCTTGCCCATGACACCGGTGCCGATGAATCCGATGGTGTTGTTCTGGAGTGTGGTACTCATGATGCGGAGTCTCCTTGGTCAGTCTCCCAGATAGACATTGTCGCGGAGGAGCTGCTCCCGCAGGTCGGTAGCGGGCAGGTCGCGGGTGGCGATGCCCTGCCGGGCGCACAGGGCGGCGGCGGTGCCCGCGCCCTGCCCCTGCCCCATGCAGGAGACGGTGTTGCGGGTCGACATGTGAGCCTCCCAGGCGGTGGTGATCATCATGCCGGTGACCAGCAAATTTTGCATGTTTTTGGCCAGCAGCGCCCGATAGGGAATGCCGTAGTCGCCGCCGTTCGCGATCTTCAGACGGGGAGCGCAGTCGTGGAAGCCGTAAGCCATGATATCGTCATCGAAATGGCGGCCGCTCAGGATGTCGTCGAGTTGGATGTCGTAGTCGCATTCAATGGTGCGAGCTCGACGAATGGTTAGAGTGGGGCTGGTGCGGGCGATGAAGGCGTTCTGGCAGCCCGGTATGAATTCGCGGATCAGTTCGATGGCCTTATACTGCCGCTTGCGCAGTTCCAGTTCGGCCAGCGCCACTGCGTCGCGGTCGGTCGGACTGTCCGCCATTTTGTAGTTGATCTTGATGAACATGAAGTAGTTGTCGTGGATCGAGGTGGTCACCTGGGCAAAGCCGATTTCGCGAGCCCGCTCGATATATTCCTTCGGTAGTTTGCCCGGATCGGCGTCCAGCCGGACAATTTTCCCTTGGCGCGGGCCGCTCGGCGCCAGAGCCAGTTGCTTCAAGGCGCCGTTGCCCTCGAGAAATTGTCGATAGCCTTCCAGGCTGACCCCGCCGACGCCAAAGCTGTTGACAACCGGATGGTCGTTCAATTCCACATGGGGCGCACCGGCTCTCGCGGCCAGATCACCGATGCCGGTGCAGTCGATAAACATTCTCGCTTCGATCTCTTCGCGTCCCGAACGGCTTTCGCAGACCGCCTTTTCAATGACACCGCCATCGGTCTTCGCATCAACCAGCATGGTGTTCAGGCACATCTTGACCCCGGCCTCCTCCAGCATTTGCATGGTCGCCAGCTTGTACAGCTCTGTGTCGATCACGGTAGCCACCGAATCATAGTCGTATCCCGGGTCCATCTCGGCATGGCCGCAGGTACCGCCGATGGCCGCCAGCCGGTCGATGATCTCCTGGGGAATGCCCTTGACAAGCTGTCGCTTTTCGACCCCGGGAAAGGCCTTCCACAGATTGTAGAAACTGTGCAGAGCGGTGCCGCCCTCGACCGCGATGCCGCCGGTATAGCCTTTGCTTTCGATTAAAGTGGTGCGGGATCCGCAGCGGGCCGCCGCCAGTGCCGCAACTACGCCGCCGGTGCCGCCGCCGGCCACCAGGACATCGCATTCCCTATTCATTTATACCTCTCCTGAATTTGTTTGGTTCTTTCTCACTTTGAGTGGGTAGCTTGTTTCAATTCACATTCAGAAATGATGCATTTAACAACCCATTCGTTTTGAGAAAGAGCCATAAAAAATGCCTTGCATGATGGACAATGGGCAGAATAAATTGAAAAACATACTGGACACCATTCCGGACAGGCTGCCAACTCGGATGAAAAATCAGCATGAGAATCCTTCTGAACGGCAGGCGGAACCTTGAAGCGCTGTTTTCCGGTTGACCCGGGGAAATGTTGACTGATTTCACGGGTTGGCTGGCTCGGGTTCCCAGCCGCCTTTCCGGTAGAACTTGTAGAAGGCCGGGGAGACCGCCGCCAGCTCGCCGATCTGATGGCCAAGCGCCGGGGTTTTAAGCTGGCATGGTTCATGCAGTTGCGGCCACGAAAACTTGGCCAGGTGCTTGCGTACCGGGGTCATGAACATGTCGCCGGAGTAGTGGGCGAGCGTCCCCATGATAATCATCTGCGGGTTGAAGATCATCATGAACCCGCCCAGCGCCTGGGCGGTGCGCAGGCAGACCTCCTCCCACATTTCGCGGGCCAGGGGGATCCCTTCGCGCACCGCCACCCGCAGGACTTGATAGTTCAGCTTTTTGAAGTCGCCGTCGACTTCGGCCATGCGCATGATCGGGTGATCCGGCTCCTCGGCCAGGATTTCCTGCATTCTCTGGCTTATGCTGCGGCCTCCGCAAAAGGCTTCGAAGCAGCCGCGCTGTCCGCAGCCGCAGAGCGGGCCGTTGATGTCGAGCACCACATGCCCCATCTCGGCGCCGACTCCGGTGGTTCCCTGCAGGAGAGTGCGATTGACGATTACACCGCCGCCGATCCCGGTGCTCATAGTCAGATAAATCGCGTCCGAACAGCCGCGAGCCACCCCGAAAAACCATTCGGCCAGCATGCCGGCGTTGGCGTCGTTCTCCAAACAGGCTTCCACCTGATAGTATTTTTGCAGATCGTCTCTGATCGGAGCGCCTTCCCAGTGCATGTTGGGCGACTTCTGCAAGATGCCGCTGGCCATGTCCATCGGGCCCGGGGCGCTGATCCCGACCGCCCGCAAGTCGGTGGCGGCCACCCCGGCCTGCTTGAGCAGAGCGTCGCCGGTTTCGGTCATCTGGCGCAGGGCGACCGGGTAGTCCTCGCCGGTGCCGCCGTCAATGCGCTGCGACCCCAGAATGCGGCCGTGTCGGTCGGCCAGGCATATCGCGATCTTGGTGCCGCCGATGTCAAAGCCGAGGACGGGGAAATCGTTGCTGCCATTCATATCGTTAATCTCTCCCGTGTTGGTTTGTTTTATGATTACTTTGCCGCAGCAGATCAGACAGATCAGGCGGATCGGACAATGGCACCCGCATTGCCACCGCTACAGCGGCAGCATGGGATTGCGGCTGTCCCGCAAGCCCTGCTCGATCACGGGCAGCAGGGATTTGAATTGGTTGCGCAGCGCGAATTCTCGCAGCCTCGGCCAGTCCGGCGGCCGTCGGCGCAGGCCGGCCAGGCCATTCCACCCCTCGGGTGGAGTCCGATCCAACCATATCAGCTGGCGATTTTTTTGCAACAGCTCGCGGGACTTTTCAATCTTGTCCCGCAGCGCCGCCTTGCCAATCCTTTCGGGATGGTTCAGCATGGTTTCAAGGTCGCCGAACTGCTGCAGCAGGGCGGCCGCCGTTTTCGGGCCGACCCCGGCCACACCGGGAATGTTGTCCGAACTGTCCCCGATCAGCGCCAGGTAGTCGGCCACGGCTGGCGGCGCCACTCCCAGCTTCAGTTCGATGGCGGCGCCGTTGACTTCGCGCAGCCGACTTTTGCCCGACAGCTTGTCGGGGATCAATTGAATCACTGCATCGCCGACCAGTTGTCCGAGATCCTTGTCGTGCGAAACGATATAGACCTGACGCTCCTCGCGCAGCTCGACCAGCGCCGCGATCAGGTCGTCGGCTTCGCGGCCATCCTCCTCGACAATCGGCCAGCCGGCGGCTTCGACCCATTCGCGAATCGGGGGCAACTGACTGCGCAGCTCGTCCGGCATCGGCGGTCGTTGCGCCTTGTACTCCGGCAGCAGCTCGAGTCGCTTGCGGGGCGGCCCCTTGTCGAAAACCACGGCTCCGAACTCGTGCGGATAGGCGGTGTCGAGATTGAGCAGAAAGCGGGCGAGCCCGTAGAGCGCATTGATCGGTTCGCCGCGGGGATTGGTCAACACCGGCATGCCGTGAAAGGCTCGATAGATCTGGCCGTAGCCGTCGATCAGGACAATCTGGTCGTTCGGAGTCATCTTGTCGCGCTATCCCAGCTTGCCGCAGAAGGCGGCCAGTCTTTCCAGGCTGCGCTCGATGGTCGCAAGGTCATAGGCATAGGACAGGCGGATAAAGCCGTCGGCGCCAAACGGCATGCCCGGCACCACCGACAGCTTCTCCTCGGCCAGCAGGCGGTCGGCGAAAGTCATCGAGTCGAGGCCGAACGACGAGATGTCCGGGAAGATATAGAAGGCGCCCTCCGGCTTGTGGGCACTGATTCCGGGAATCGCTTCGAGCAGAGCGGCGATGCGCTCCCGCCTCTGGCGGAAGGCCTGGCGCATTTCCTCGACCGGCTCCTGCGTTCCCTGCAGGGCGGCCAAGGCGCCGGCCTGGGCGAACGAGGTGGGGTTGGAGGTGGTATGGCTCTGCAAGGCGCCGATCCGCTCGACTACCGGCAGGGGGGCGGACAGGTAGCCCAGCCGCCAGCCGGTCATGGCATAGGCCTTGCTGAATCCGTTGACCGTGACTGTCCGCTCGGCAATCGCCGGATCGAGACTGGCGATGCTGACATGGGGCCGAGCCGGGTCGTAGGTCAGTTTTTCGTAGATTTCATCGGCGAGAATCCATAGATCATGCTCGACCGCGAACTCGCCGATCGCCTGCAACTGCGGTTTGGAATAGACTCCGCCGGTCGGATTCGACGGGGTGTTGAGGACAATCATGCGAGTTCGTTTGGTCAAGTGTCGCTCCAGGCATTCGACGGTGGCGCAAAATGCGTTTTCAGGCTTGGTCTCGACCGCCACCGGAGTGGCGCCGGCCGCTCGCGCCATTTCCGGATAGCTCAGCCAGTAGGGGCTGGGCAGCAGAACCTCGTCGCCCTCCTGGCAGAGCACTGCGATCGCGAGAAAGCAACTGAATTTGGCGCCCGGGCTGACCACGATCTGACCGGCCTGGCAGGGCATGCCGTTTTCCCGGGTCAGCTTGTCGGCGATCGCGGCGCGCAAGTCCGGGCGGCCGGAGCTGGGCGTGTATTTGGTGTCGCCGGCGGCCAAAGCCTCGACCGCCGCCTGCTTGATGTGCGCCGGCGTGTCGCAGTCCGGTTCGCCGGCGCACAGGCTGAGGACGTCGACTCCCTGCGCGGCCAGTGCCTTGGCCTTCTGGGTGAGTCCCAACGTAAGCGACTCCTGCAAACTGCCGAGTCCGGGGGAAAACCGATAGGATACTGATTTGTTCATAGCGACGTGTTTCCTTTTCGTTGATTTTGGCTATTCGCTCAGGATGACGCGAGGAATTGCTCGACAATCGAGACCAGGTGCGGCTCGTGAATTCTGATGATCTCCATTTCATGCACGGCGTTCTCGACTCCGTCGGAAGCATGCGCGGTATTGATCATGACACTGGCGCCGAACTCGCGGCGCACGGTGCCGTCGGGCGCCTGGGTCGGATCGGTCGGCCCCAGCACTTCGCGGATCATGCTGATCGCGTTCGGCCCCTCGTAGACCAGGGCGAGAGAGGCCGCGGTTCCCGGCTGGTCGCGCAACATCGGCGGACAGGCTCCCGGCCGACGGCCGCTCATGAACTCGATCAGCCGTTCGAACTGCTCGTTGGCGAAGGGGATGCCGATGCAGCGAGCCAGTTCATCGGCGCTGCTTTCCGGCAGCGGCACCGCCAGTTCACGCTGCAGAATGTCGCGGGCCGTGGCGCCGATATGGGGCGACATCTTGCGGCAGAATGCATCCTTTACCGGGGCATAGAACTCCAAAGCCT
>SLSR01000082.1 GCA_007130365.1 Lentisphaeria bacterium | reverse complement strand
CTATTGTTGTCCGGAGCCGCACGCGCTCAGGGTGATCAGGCCGGAGCGCAAGAAAAAAGGATGACTGGACAGTGAGCGAGACACGCTTGGTGAAAGGGAATTCGGCGGTGGTCGTCGGGGCGTTGTACGGGGGGTGCGAGGCCTTTTTCGGATATCCGATCACGCCGGCCAGCGAGATTCTGCACGACGCCTCGATGTTCTTTCCGCGTTTGGGTCGGGTTTTTCTGCAGGCCGAGTCGGAGCTGGCGGCGATGAATATGGTGTACGGCGCGGCGGCCGCCGGGCGGCGCGCGATGACCGCCTCGTCCGGTCCGGGCACCAGCCTGATGCAGGAGGCGTTTTCCTATATCGCGGGTGCCGAACTGCCCTCGGTAATGGTGGATATCGTGCGAGCCGGGCCGGGTCTGGGCAATATCGGGCCGGAGCAGTCGGACTACAACCAGGTGGTCAAGGGCGGCGGTCACGGGTGCTATCGCAACATTGTGCTGGCTCCCGACTCGGTGCAGGAGATGTGCGATATGACGGCGCAAGCCTTCGATCTCGCCTTTCGCTGGCGCAACCCGGTCGTGGTTCTGGCCGACGCCGTCCTCGGCCAGATGATGGAGCCCCTGCGCTTTCCCGAGCAGGCGGTTCGGCCGAACTTGCGGGAAACCGACGGCTGGGCGGCCAGCGCGACCCCGGCCGGCCGGAGGAATGTGGTAACCTCAATCTATCTTGACTTCGACGAACTGGAGCAGCTGAACCTGCGGTTGCTTGGCAAGTATGAAGAAATCCAGGCGGCCGGCGGCGAGTGCGAAACCTTTATGGCAGACGACGCGGAGCTGTTGATCGTCTCCTATGGAGTGTGCGCCCGGATTGCCCGCAGCGCGGTGACGCGCTGCCGGGAGGCCGGTCTCAAGGTCGGTCTTTTCCGACCCCAGACTCTTTTCCCATTTCCGCTGTCGCAGTTCCGCGAGCTGTTGGAAGCCGACTCGCGGCGGTTGCTGGTGGTTGAGTTGAGCAATGGCCAGTTTCGCGATGATCTGCGGCTGGCTTTGGACGGGGTGGAGATCGGTTTGCTGGCTCGCTACGGCGGGAATTTGATGAGTGTCGACGAGGTTGTCGAAAAGGCCACGGGAGTTCTGGCGTCATGAGTGCAGGCGATTTGCAGAGTCGAGGATTGCATGAAAGCTTCCCGCTGAAGGGCGGCAGTGCGCCAACCGCCACCCACTATTGTTCCGGCTGTGGTCACGGGGTGCTGCACAAGCTGATCGGGGAGGCGATGGCCGACCTGGAAATCCAGGATCGCACGGTCTTTCTCAGCCCGGTCGGCTGCAGCGTGTTCGGCTACTATTATTTCGACTGCGGACATGTGCAGTGCGCGCACGGCCGGGCGCCGGCGGTCGGCGCCGCGATTTCGCGGGTGGCTCGGGATGCGGTGGTGATTTCCTACCAGGGCGACGGGGACCTGGCTTCGATCGGCTTCAACGAGACCCTGCACGCCGCCAATCGCGGCGAAAAGATGGCGGTCTTTTTCGTCAACAACGGAATCTACGGCATGACCGGCGGACAGATGGCTCCCACCACCCTGATCGGACAGAAGACCGTGTCCAGTCCGTACGGGCGGAATGCGGTCTGCGAGGGGCATCCTCTGCATGTGTGCGAGATTGTCGATCAACTGCCGGCGCCGGTCTATATCGAGCGCTGCTCGCTGGCCGACGCCGGGCGTGTGATGAAGGCGCGCCAGGCCATTCGCAAGGCGCTCGCCCTGCAAAAGGAGGGGAAGGGCTTTGCCTTTGTTGAATTCCTAAGTCCATGCTCGACCAATATCGGCAAGGATTCGGCTCGCGCCGACCGCTTTGTGATCGAGCAGATGGAGAGTGAATTCCCGCTCGGGAACTGGCGCGACCGCAGTCGGGAAGCGACTCCGGTTCCCTGGGTCGAGCCGGTTTTCGACCGGGATCGGCTCGACCGGTCCTTTGCCGAATTCGGCGAAGGCGGCCAGCCCCCGCTGGATTGGCCGGACTATCGCACGCGCAGCGTCAAGGTTGGCGGTTTCGGCGGACAGGGCATTCTTAGCCTGGGTCTGATGATCGCCAATGTCGGCAAGATCGCCCGGCGGCATGTCACCTGGTTTCCGAGCTACGGCCCGGAACAGCGTGGCGGCACCGCCAATTGCACTTCGATCATCGCCGGCCGGACAATCGGATCGCCGACTGTTTCCGAGCCGGACGTGCTGATCGCGATGAATGCGCCCACTGTCAAGCGTTTCGCCCAAAGCGTTCGCCCCGATGGCCTGGTCATCTACGATGCCGAAGGGGTCGACGATCAATTGCCGAACTCAACCCGCAATATCCGCGCCCCATCCTTGTGGTTGGCGGATCGCGAAGGCAACGAGAAGGCGGCCAACACGGCGATGCTCGGAGTGCTGGCCGCGACCGGGGCGATGGATCTGCCGCAGGCCGCCTGGAGCCGGGCGATCGACGAGAGCTTCGCCGCGCGACCGGCATTGGTCGAGCTTAACCGGAGAGTCTTTCACGCCGCCTTCGCATGGGCGAAGGAACAGGGCATAGCCTGAATCAAGCAGGATAGGGGGCGACATCTGGTCTGTTTCGGGTGGGGACGGAGCTTGCTAAGTAGGCGCCGGGGACAGGTTTTTGGGGCAGTCGTTTTGGGGATTGCCTCTGCCCGGAAGCAATCCGCAAAGCGACAATCAAGGAGACCGCATCATGAAGAGCTATCGCAAGGAGCTGTGGTTTGACATTCGGCAGCGCCGGGAGTTTGTCAATATCACCCCGGACGTCGAGAAGTGCCTGCTCGAATCGGGAGTGCGCGAGGGCTTGTGCCTGGTCAATGCCATGCACATTACCGCGTCCGTGTTCATCAACGACAACGAGTCCGGCCTGCATGGCGACTTCGAGGATTGGCTCGAACAACTGGCGCCCGAAAAGCCGCATTCGCGCTATCGCCACAACACCTATGAAGACAATGCCGACGCGCATCTGAAGCGGACGATCATGGGGCGCGAAGTGGTGGTTGCGATTACCGGGGGCAAGCTTGATTCCGGTCCCTGGGAGCAGATCTTCTATGGCGAGTTCGACGGTTTGCGCAGCAAGCGGGTTCTG
>SLSR01000083.1 GCA_007130365.1 Lentisphaeria bacterium | reverse complement strand
GGGAGGCCGTACACGTTCACAGCGAAGCGGTACACGTTCACATACACGAGGATACGGTGCGGAGTCCTCGACCGGGATGCCTCGCGCAAAGGCAAGGACCTTCTCGTAAGGATCGTGGCAATGCTGACACGGATGATCGAGCATGGAAACCAAGTTCGTGAAGAGGGTATCGTGAACGTGAACGAGAACGGGAACGTGAACGTGAACGGGAACGGGAACGAAGAGGACTCGGGCCAACAAGACAAGGTGCGCGATAAAGTTGGAAAAAATGTTCAACCGCGAGTTTTACTAATGGGTTCTGGTTAAGAGCGTCAAGAGTGCATTGCCTGTAAGGAGGGCGCGGCGTTGCGCTTGACGCGGCGACATGCCGGGTTACAGTTATCTTTTGCCGGAAGAAGCAACTCCCTGATTTTTACAGGCTAATGCCATGCATGACTACTCCCTGGGATTCATCTCCAATCAAGACTTGTTTGATCACACGCTGAACACCGTCGCGCAATTTCGCACGGCGATAACGCTTGACGACTTCATGAAAAATATCGTTGATCCAATCAAGCTCACCTTTGACTCTCATGTCTATCGGAAACGTGTGGACGCTTGCAACCTACCATGGCTTTGACAAGTTCACAATACAGCGATAGCGATCTGCTGGGCGTTGATTTGGTGGCCGACATCCTTTCGGTATCCAAGAGAACCGTGTTCAAATGGATTGAGTCCGGAAAGCTTGCCCCCTGCCCGGGGGAGAACGGTGAAAGGCCCCGGTTTCAATGGGGTTCCCTGCGCCACTTCCCGATAGTTCGGGAAATGGTCGACAGCCGCTGGGAGCAGGAGCAACGGATTGAACCCCGAAGACCGTACCGGGCAATCGAACTCTTTGCCGGGGGCGGCGGTCTGGCGCTGGGGTTGGAGCGGGCTGGCTTCTCCAGTGTGCTGCTCAATGAATGCGACCGGGACTCATGCGCAACCCTCCGGCATAACCGCCCGGCCTGGAATGTCCTCGAGGGGGACATAGCGAAGTTCGACTTCAGAGAGCATCGGGATATCGATTTCGTGTCCGGCGGCTTTCTGTGCCAGGCGTTCTCCTATGCCGGCAACAAGGGCGGGTTTGCCGACACTCGCGGCACTCTCTTCTTTGAGTTTGCCCGGGTGATCAGTGAAACCCGGCCGCGCGTCTTTCTCGGCGAGAATGTGCGCGGGCTGCTGACCCATGACAATGGCAGGACGATGGAAACCATTTGTTCTGTCATTGCCGAGCTGGGCTATACCTTGATCGAGCCGCGTGTGCTGAAAGCAATATTTTTCATGGTTCCGCAAAAACGGGAGCGGTTGGCTCTGGTCGGCATCAGGAACGACTTGCTTCCGTTCTCGGAATTTCACTGGCCTTCCCCGGCTCCCCGGGTATATACTCTTAGGGATGCTCTGAAAAAGGGCGGGCTTTTCGATTGCGATGTTCCTCTGTCCCCGGGGCAGAGTTATCCGAAAAGAAAGGCCGAGATCATCTCGCATGTCCCGCCGGGGGGCTACTGGAAAGACCTGCCGCATAAACTGCAAGTCGAGTATATGAAAGGCAGCTATCGGCTCGCAGGCGGCAAGACCGGCCTGGCGCGGCGGCTTTCCTGGGAGGCGCCCAGCCTGACTCTCACCTGCGCCCCGGCCCAGAACCAGACCGAGCGCTGCCACCCGGAGGAGAGTCGGCCGCTTACAATTCGCGAATATGCCCGCATCCAGACCTTTCCCGACAATTGGCGTTTCGCCGGGAACATGGCCAGCCAGTACAGACAGATCGGGAATGCGGTTCCGGTAAACTTGGCGGAAGCCCTGGGCAGAAGCCTGATTTCCCTTCTCAACAGTATTGAGGGTCATTTGCCGAAACAGAACCCGGACTACAGTGAAGAATCTCGTCACGCTCCGTCGTGTTTTCGGTACCGCAGAGACCAGTATGTGCAGATGGAACTTCAGCTCATGGAGGGCAATGCAAGAATTCTTGAGGACACCCCGGATACACTGCACGGAACCTACCGAAAAGCCTGCCGCGACTGGATCGCCGAAAGCCTCCTCTATAACTATCCGATGGCCGCGATAGAGCCAGACCGACTGCCTCAAATCCGCAATATACAGTATCTGCTGCTTACCCGGCAGGATGATCCGCCGATGCGCTTTCGCGTGTTGCATAGTAGCGTGGTTTCCGCAGAATATCTTAAGGGTCTTGGCTACCCGCTGCGCGCCCGAACCCCGTCCGGTAAGAACTACATTCTCTATAAGCTTGCGAAAGTCGGTGCAATATAGAAAAACACGCCCGCAAAATGCCAATCAACAATGATCTGCACGATGGCGACTTCAAGGCTTTCTTCCAGGAACGGCTGGTGGCGGCGGTGGAGAGCTACGCGGCGGCGCATGCCGAGAATCCGGCCTGGTTCTACAAACAGGTTTCGTTGGCGCCGTCGCTGGCGCGCGACCTGTACGCCAACGCTCTGAAAGACCCCGGCCTGCAACAGCTCTGCCAACGCCAATGGCAGCGCCAGATGGCGGGAGAGCAGAGTCCGCAAGCTGCCGAGGCTCGGGAGATCGCCTTCGACAATCCGCATGTCCTTGCCGTCGCCCGCATCATCAATGACAGCGGCACCCACCTGCTTCTGCGGGTTCCGTTGATGGTTCAGATCAAGCGCTGGCTGCGCCTGCGCTGGCTGATTGTCGGCGGGGTATGGGCGGGGGTCGCGAGGCGTGTTTGGCGGCGGCGAGTCGAGCCGGAGTGCGAGGTACTGAGCAATCCGCGCGGCGACAAGCACGCCCAGTATCTGCGGCCGGTGGTCGAGCGCTCCGGGCTGCGCTTCCGCCTGCTCGGCGATGCGGAATGGCCGCCGGTCAGACTGGTTGATCTGTGGCGCTTGCGAGGCTATCCGACGATGCCCGAGATTGCCCTGTTCGCGATCAAGTACGAGGCTGCAATCCGCATCCTGCGGCCGCGGGCGGTACTGACTCTGGAAGGCGACTCCGTGCAGGACTGTCTGCTGGCGCAGACCGCCCAGGCGTTCGGGGTTTATGCGGTCTGCCTGCACTGGGGGGCGCCGATCACCCCGTTCGTCAAGATTGGCTACCGCAATTTCC
>SLSR01000231.1 GCA_007130365.1 Lentisphaeria bacterium | reverse complement strand
CATATTCGGTTCGCGTGACTGGTCAGGATACGATCTCGTGCATCTTGAAGATCGGCAGAAACATGCAGATCACGATGCCGCCGATGACCACCCCGAGAAAGGCCATCAGCAAAGGCTCGATCATGCTGGCCAGACCCTCCAGGGAGTTGTTGACTTCGTCTTCGTAGAAATTGGCCACCTTCTCCAGCATGCCGTCGATGTTTCCGGTTTGTTCGCCGGCCGCCACCATGTGAATGACCATCGGAGGGAAACGCCCGCTTTTGCGCATGGACTGGCCGATGTTGGCGCCGCTTTCAATGTCTTTGCCGCAGCCGCCGATCGCGTTGCCGATCACCCGGTTGCCAGTGGCGTGGGCGACGATTTCGATGGTTTGCAGGATGGGTACGCCGCTGCGCAATAAGGAGGCGAAGGTTCGGGAAAGGCGGGCGAGCGAGATCTTTTCGATGATCTTGCCGGCGATCGGGGCTTTCAGCAGCAGTCTGTCGAGAGCCAGAGCGCCTTGCGGGGTTTTGCGCATGTAGCGGATGACAACGATCAGTGCGACGACCGAGAGAATGACCAGGGGAGCCTGCTGGCGGATCACATTGCTGACCTTGACCAGAGCCTGGGTCGGGGCGGGGAGGTCGGCGCCGAAGTCTTCGAAGATGCTCTCGAAGACCGGCACGATAAAGACCAGCATGACAATAGTCAGGGCGGTGGCCAGGACGATGACCACGGTGGGGTAGGTCAGTGCCGACTTGATCTTGCGGATCATGGCCGAGCTGGCCTCCAGGTAGGAGGCGAGGCGATTCATCACTTCCCCCAGGCTGCCGCCGAGTTCGCCGGCCCGAACCATGTTGACGTAGAGGTCGCCGAACAGCTCGCGATAGGCGGCCAGGGCTTCGGCAAAGGAGGCGCCGCCCTCGACCCGAGCCTGGATGTCGCGAACCACCACTTTGAAGTGGGCGTTCTCGCTCTGTTCGGCGAGTGCGGCCAGGCACTGCACCAGGGGCAGACCGGCATCCAGCATGGCCGCCAGCTTCTGGGTGAACGGGCACAGTTCGTGCTTGCGGATTCTTCCGGCTCCCCGGATTTTGATCCGTCTGTTTCCGCGGTTTCGCGCGGCGCCGACGGTTCCCTTTCGGTTGCGTTCGCTTGCCATTCTGGTTGGTTCCCTTTCGCGTTTCGGCCGGTTTTACCGCGCCGCCGCGGTGGATTGACAATCATTGGCGATAGGCCGCCTTCCGGTCGTGTTCAGCCTGGCTTGATCAGGCTAGTTTTCGCCGGTCGTGACTCGCAGAACTTCCTCGATCGTGGTGATTCCCTCGCGCACCCGGAGAAAGCCGTTTTCGCGAAGATCGCGGAAGCCTTGCTGCATGGCGACTTTTCGGATGTCGTCGGAATTGGTGGTGCGCAGGATGGTTTCGCGCAGCGCGCTGCTCATCGGCAATACTTCCATGATGCTGGCCCGGCCCCGGTAGCCGGTGTTGTTGCAGCGCGAACAGCCGCGCCCGTGAAAGATCTGGACATCCAGGAAAACCTCCGCCGGCAGATGGTTGTTCTCCGCGTATTCCGCCGTGAATTTGAACGGCTCCTTGCAGTTCGGGCAGATTCTTCGCACCAGCCGCTGAGCCTGCGAAAGCAAGAGCGACGAGGCGATCAGGAAAGGCTCTATGCCCATATAGGCCAGGCGGGAGATGGCGCCGGGGGCGTCGTTGGTGTGCAGGGTGGTCATCACCAGGTGCCCGGTAAGGGCGGCCTTGACCGCGATGTCGGCGGTCTCCGAGTCGCGGGTTTCGCCGACCAGAACAATGTCCGGATCCTGGCGCAGAATCGAGCGCAGGGCGGCCGAAAAGGAAAGCCCTATCTCCTCTCTGATTTCAACTTGGTTGATTCCCATCATCTGATACTCCACCGGGTTTTCCACAGTGGTGATGTTGACGGCGGGACTGTTGATTTCCTGCAAGGCGGAATAGAGGGTGGTGGTCTTGCCGCTGCCGGTCGGCCCGGTGACCAGGATCAGACCGTGTGGCTGGTGGATGGCGTAGCGCAGCTTCTTGAGGGAGTCCGGGTCGAGTCCGAGGACATCGAGGCTGGCCGCCAGATTGCCCTTGTCGAGAAGTCGCATGCATATCTTCTCGCCGTGAATCATTGGCAGGATCGAAACCCGCAGATCGATCTCCTTGCTTTGCGCCTTGATCTTGAATCGGCCGTCCTGGGGCACCCTTCTTTCCGCGATGTTGAGTTCGGCCATGATCTTCAAGCGCGAGATGATGGCCGATTGCAAGTGCTTGGGCGGAGCCGCCCCCTCGATCAGAATGCCGTCGACTCGGTAGCGCAGGCGCATCTGCTTTTCGAAGGACTCGATATGGATGTCGCTGGCGCGCTTGCCCATGGCTTCCAGAAGGATCATGTTGACAATGCGGATGACCGGGGCGTCGGTGGCGCTCTCCATGATGCGAGAAATGTCCTGCTCCTCCTCTTCCTCCGAAGCCAGTTCCAGGTTGTCGTCCTCGGTTTCCTGGAGAAATTCGTCAAGCCGATCATCCTGCTTTTCCTCGATGGTTCCGACCACTTCCATGATCTCCGACTCGAGACTCGCTACCGGCATGATCTTGAGTCCGCTCAAGTCCGCGATTTCCTCGATGGCGAAGATGTTCATGGGGTCGGCCAGAGCCAGGGTCAGGGTTTCGGTGGTGCGGGCTACCGGCACGGCTCGATGACGCTTCAGCAGGTCGGCCGGGAAGTCCTGCAGCAGGGCTGGTTCGATGGCAAAGCTGGAGAGCCTGAGAGCCGGAGTATGGGCATAATCGGCCAGAGCCAGGCAGATTTCCGCCGGCTCCACTTGATGATCGTCGGCCAGGGTCTTTTCCAGATCCAACTCGTTGCCGAGGAAAGACTCGCCCAGTCTTGTGGCCGATTCGCTTTTGAGCGAGCCGCGCTTGACCAAAAAGTCGAGCATGCTCTGCTTGACGCTGCTGCCCGTTGGCTTGGTTGTTTCCGGCATGGCCATCAGTGAATGGGATCCTTGTTGTTCTTCATAAAATAGCCGGTCGCCCAGGCGAAAGCAAGCACCAGGCAATTGCGAAAACAATAAAGTGGAACATATTGTATATTGAAACGTGACAAATGCCAACT
>SLSR01000255.1 GCA_007130365.1 Lentisphaeria bacterium | reverse complement strand
GACACCAGCCGAGGAGGAACTTTTCAAGCCGGTCAGCGAGAGGAGGCAGACGGTCGGCATCCGGGAGGACTCTTCGGCAATATCTGAAGTCGACGACCTTCTCCTGCCCGCCTCCGACACCCCCTATTTCGTCTATGCCCGCTGGTACGAAGCCGGTCGGAGCCTGCATCGATACCCCTACCGGCACATCACGGTCGAGCGCAACGCCGCCATCTACACTGGCCACCATCTGGAAATTTTCGGCAGCGTCTGGGCCCAGCGCGGCGGCTGGTTCTCCGGCGGCTACCCCAGTTTTGTGGGCAACCGCAGCGCGGTGGTGCGCTACGAAGGCTCCCGCTTCCCCACGGTGGACGACCCGCGACGCTTCTCGGGCGCGGTCCGGATGCGGGTGCATGGCGACCAGCCCCAACGCTCCGGATTCAACGAAACCCTGTTCGAACGCTATTTCCCCGGCGAACTCGGCCGGAAAGTCTTCGTGGACAAGGAAGACGATCAGTCCGTCGAGTTCATCGGCAATTTCGGCACCGGCGACGAGACCTTCGTGGCCCGGGGCCGGATGATCGTCGGCGAGGACAGCGAAATGCGCTGGGCCGCCCTGAGCGGGCTGGGCATCCTTGAAATCCGCAGTCAGGGCTCGGTTCAGATGCGCTGCGGCGCCAAGCTCGGCGGCTTCCCTTTGCCCAAAGCCATGTGGGAGAGGGAGGGCAGCGAATTCCGCCCCGCCGGCGGCGACGTGCGGGTGATCGGCCGCCTCCTGGTCGGTACCCCCGAAGCCCCCATTACCCGCGACGCCATGATCTTCGGCCGCTGGAACGATGTCGAGGCCGGCGCCGTGGTGCGCGCCGACTACCCCCATCGCCGCGGCCAGGCTCAGGCGGTGGGCCGTTCGCTCACGCTCGATGTGGCTCCCGCCGGGGTGGTCGAGGTGCACTCCGCCGATCCCGAGCGCGCCAGATTGATCATCACCTCCTACACCGCCCGCCCCGAAATAACCGATTCCCTGGGCAATGACGTGGAGGCCAAGGGACTCAAGGCGTCCGGCGCCGACAGGGGCATTGCCGTGCTGCTGCAGGGGCGGACGCTGTTTAACGGCGTCCACTTCGACTTCCTGATGGAGGAGGGGCTGCGGGTTTCCCCGGAAAACCGCGCGGATTGGCAAAACATCACCTTCGGCCCCCACAACGCCGCCGCGCCCGCCAAACTCTTCGGAACGCCCGACGCCTTCGGCACCCCCGACGAGCACGATCCCGAGGTCGATGAGGACGCCCCCATGATCCGCCGTCGATAGACCATGACCCCTTCAAAGTTTAAATATATGAATACAACACTCGAAAAAGGAACCCCAACCATGAAAAAGACAGCCATTCGCTACGTATCAACCCTCTGCGTCGCCCTCGCCGCGTCGTTGCCGGCCTTCGCGGCCGAATCCCTGCTGCGCTCCGATTTGGCGGCGGCGGGGATCGACCCGGCTTCGGCCCGCGCGGTCCCCCTCCGCTTCACCCGCACCGGCCCTCTCGACATCACCGACATCCCGGTGGACGATGCCGAGCTGCCCTTCACGGAGGCGCAACGCATTGTGACCCGCCAGCGCACCGAACGCCCCTGGGGCGCCCACGTCAAGTGGTTCGGCGCCGAAGCGGTGAACAAGGGCGATGTGATCCTGGTGCAGTATTGGCTGCGCTCGGTCCCGCTGCGGGACGGCCTTGACACCCGGCCCTCCGCTGCCTTCTACCTCAAAGAAGGCCAGGCGAGGGGACGCAATCTCGCCCGGGGGCGGCAGGCCCTGGAAGGGGAGTGGGTCCGCACCCTGCGCCACGCCGTCATGCAGCACGACACCGACGACTGGTGGCTGGAATTCCATCTGGGCGCCAAATCCCAGGAACTCGATCTCGCCGGACTGACCGTCCTCAATCTCGGTCCCGACGTGGATACCGAAAAACTGCCCCGCACCACGATCAGCCTCGAGTACGAGGGTCGCGAAGCCGACGCCGCCTGGCGCAAGGCCGCCCGGGAACGCATCCGCGAACTCCGCATGTCCGACCTCACCCTCCGTGTCGTTGACGCCGACGGCAACCCTGTGCCCAACGCACAAGTGGAGATCGCCATGACCCGCCACGCCTTCCCCTTCGGCACCGCCGTGGCCGCCCCCATGCTTGTGGATTCCGGCGGCAACCCCGAGTCCAACCAGGTGTACCGTGAAAAACTGCTCGAATACTTCAACATGGTCACCATTCAGAACGCCCTCAAAGCCCCCGCCTGGAGAGGATCCTGGTCCGCGTCCCTGAACCGGGAGCACACCCTGCGCGCCTTCGACTGGCTGGAAGAGCAGGGCATGCCCATCCGCGGCCACACCCTGCTCTGGAGTACGTTCGGCTATGTCGGCGTGACCGCCGATGACGATTTCGAGACCATCGACCGGGCCATCACCGAGAACATCCGCAGCAAGCTGGGTGAATTGCGCGGCCGCATTGTCGACTGGGACATGCACAACCATCCTATCGCCTTTCCCGCCGTCTGGATGCACATCGGACGCGAGCATTTACTGCGCTACTGGGCTCTCGCCCGCGAACTCGAGCCCGATGCTCGCATGAGTATCAACGAGGGTGGCATTCTCCCCGGCGCCGGCCGCCAGCTCGAAGCCTACGAGGAACACATCGCGTGGCTGCTTGAAAACGAGGCCCCCGTCGAGGCGATCGGCTTCATGGGGCATTTCAGCGCCGGCTCGGTGATTCCCCCGGAGGAGATCCTCGCCAAGCTCGACCGCTTCGCCCGCTTCGGACTCCCCCTGTTCATCTCCGAATTCGACATCAGCGTCGACCGCAACGATCCCGATGAAGTCGCGCTTCAGGCCGACTTCACCCGTGATTTCCTCATCGCCTGTTTCAGCCATCCCTCGCTGGACACGTTCATCAGTTGGAACTTCTGGGAGGGGCGCCACTGGAAGCCCGACGCCGCCTACTTCAACCTCGACTGGACCCTGCGCCCCAATGGCCAGGCCTACCTGGATCTGGTGTTCGGCGAATGGTGGACCGAGGAGACCGGCGCCACTGCCGACAATGGTCTGGTTGAATTCCGGGGGTTCCTGGGCGACTATAAAGCAACCGTGGCCGCCGCCGGATCCG
>SLSR01000042.1 GCA_007130365.1 Lentisphaeria bacterium | reverse complement strand
CCGCCGCACTCCAAAGCGGCTGCGCCGCAATTTCAGGCTCCCGGTTCGCATGAATTAGTTCCGGTTGAACATCTCATAGAAATACTGGCGCTTCTCGCGACGGTCGTCATCCAGGCGGGCGGGCCAACTTATTTCTATTTCGAGACGGACGGCCACATCGTATTCCAATTCGACGTCGGCGGGGGCGCCGGGGATGGCCACGCGGGCGCGGTTGACCGTGATGATCGCCGCGAAATCGAGAATGTCGTCGCTGCCGTCGCCGTCGTACTGGCCGCTGCCGGTGACGTCGACATAGCGGATCGCCTTGTAGAGGCCGTCGGTGTCAGGATCCGGGTAGAGAGTTTGATCCTCGGCATAGGTCGGGGTGAAATCCGCGGCCGCCGGCCGAGCCGTCGGCACAATGCCGGGAGTCCAGCCGCCATGCCTGATTTCACCTTCCAGAAAGTGCGCGAATTCGTCGGCGATCTCGGCCGCGTAGGTTTCGGCCATGGCGTCGCGTCCGGCCGAGAAGCCGATCGGGAAGAGCGCCATGATCGAGACAATGGCCACCGCCGCCACCCCGAGGGCGATGGCGATCTCAACCATGTTGAACGGGTGTTTTTTCATAGTTGTTCGTCCTTGTACGAAGTGCGGCCGGTATAGGTGTCGACTTCGAGGGTGCGATAGTTGTCGCGATTGCGTATGATCATTTGTCCGTTGGCGACGGCGCCCTCGACGATGTGAAGTATTCTGTTGGTGCCGACCAGCCTTCCGGTCGGGGTGAAGACGATGGCTCTAATCGCGTTGGCTTCGCCGGGGACATCTGCTATCATTGTGGTACTGTCGCTGGGGGGATTGCCCAGGGCATCGGGAGCGCCGACCTGCGCGATCACCGCGCCGGTCGGGACAAACTGCCACTCGGTGTTGGGCACCCAGGCAACCCAATTATTAGAGTTGTCCACGATGCAGGGGCGGTAGGCGATCCATTTTTTTTCATCCTCCGAGATCTCGCCGGCCGGCATCAGCAGCGCCACGCGTTCGCGACTGGTGATGGCGTGCTGGCGAGCCATCCGCAACTGGCCGCTGACGGCGCGGGCTGCGCCCTGCACGCCGGAGCCGAGCGCCAGCCGCTCGAAGGCGGGCATCATCATGGTGATCAGGATCGTGATCACGACCATCACCATGAGCAGTTCGACCATGGTGAAGCGGCGCCGACCGGTCGGCGAAATCGAGGGACGGATAAATTTTGAAAAATTCATATGGCCGGATCTTTGTGCAAAAAATAATCGTACAAGTATATTGCAACATACTTTGTCTTTGCCGTAAAGTCAAGAAGCAATGCCGTTTTTTGTGAAATATGGCCTTCAACAAAAGAGAATGCCATGGACAAGGGTCGGAAACCGCAATCAAATTTCAGCGGACGGAGGCGGCCGCTCGCGTGCCTGTCGCGGGCGGGCTCGTCGCGGGCCGCGGGCCGGGTCGAGGCTTGGCGCCGGCTGAGCCGGCGGCTGCGCGGCGCGGTTGCCGACTTTCGGCGCGAAGAGAGGCTGTGGCGGGCGCGCGAGCGGGAGGTTCGCGGGTTGTTCGACCGCCTGCCGGTCGGCCTTTACCGGACGACCGTCGACGGTCGGATTCTCGATGTCAATCCGGCGCTGATGCAGATTCTGGCCGTGTCCGACCGCCGTCGGCTGCTCGAATGCAATGTGCTGGACTTCTACGGGCAGGCCGGGGATCGGGCGGTCTGGCAGCGTCGGATCGAGCATGACGGAGTGGCCCGCAGGGTGGAATTGCAGTTGCGCCGCGGCGATGGAGTGGAGATCTGGGTGCGGGACAGCGGGCGGGCGGTGCGGGGGCGCGACGGGAAGACTCTGTTCTACGAGGGCTGCATAGAGGATGTCACCGGCGACCGCGAGGTGCGCGAGCGCTTGCGCCAGGTGTTCGACCGATTCCGCGAGCTGCAGGAGATCATCGACCGCAGCCCGGTGGTGGTGTTCCGCTGGCGGCCACAGCAGGCGCACCGGATGGATTTCGTCTCCGGCAGCGTGCGCCGCCTCGGCTATGTGCCGGAGGATTTCACGGTTCACCATCGCGACTGGCTGAGCCTGGTCCACCCGGAGGATCGAGAGCCGCTCGAGGAGGAATTGGCGGATTTCGCGAACGGCGCCGATTCGACCATGGCCGCGACCTTCCGCTTCCGCCATGGCGACGGCGGCTATCGCTGGGTGGAGGACGCGATTTTCGCGACCCGCCATGCAAGCGGCAAGGCCGAACATCTGGAGGGTATTCTGGTGGATGTCACCGACCGGCGCGAACTGCAAAAGCAACTGCTCGAGACGGCGAGCCGGGAACAGCGGCGGATCGGACGCGATCTGCACGATGTCCTGGGGCAGAATCTGACGGCGGCGGCCTTTCTGACGGCGGCCTTGGCGCACGAGGCCGAGCAGGACTTCCCGCGCCTGGTCGAGCCGGTGGCCCGGATCGGCGAGCTGGTCAACCAGGCGATTGCCCAAACCCGCATGCTGGCCCGCGGTCTGTGCCCGGTGGAACTGGAGAACCATGGGCTGAGGCAGGGGCTGGAGGAGTTGGCCAGTTCGACGCGCGAACTGGTCCAGGTTGAATGCACACTCGATTGCGACGACGACTTCGCGCAGAACGATTCCCTGCTGGCCACCCATTTCTACTATATCGCCCGCGAGGCGGTGACCAATGCGATCAAGCACGCTTCGCCGAACTCGATTCGCATTCTTCTCTGGCGCGAAGGCCGGCGCATAGGCATGGCGGTCGAGGACGACGGGCTTGGCTTTGACCTGGGGCAACGGCGGAAACAACGGCGGGCACTCGGGTTGTCGCTGATGAAGCATCGGGCGGAAGCGGTCGGCGGCCGTTTGCGGGTGGATTCCCGACCCGGGCGCGGCACCCGGGTCGAGGTGCGGGCGGGCGAGCGTAGGCAGTGAAAACGGCTTTTCTTAGGGGGAATCTGTAAAATGTTGAATGATGAATTCGTAATCCTTAATGCTGAATTTTGAATTGTACCGGGTCTGCCTGCCGATCCGCCTGAGGCGGACTCGCCGCAGGCAGACTTGAGTTCGCGGTAAAAATTGGTTGACCCACCGGGTGGAGCTCGCCGCAGAGCGGCGATATTAAATAGCT
>SLSR01000035.1 GCA_007130365.1 Lentisphaeria bacterium | reverse complement strand
GTTGACCCTGGGCTTTTGAATTGTATCGGGGCTCCGCCCCGACTCCCCCACCCCGGCGGGGTGATCCAACCCAAGAGCCTGGGGTCAAGCGGAGCGCCGCCCTGGGTTGGGATGATGATGGATTGAAGCCTGAAGTCTTGCGGCGCGTTCCGACATCCGCATGGCCGGCGCCCGACCCCATACTCGACCTACCGGAAGCGGCGGTATTCGATGTTGTACTTCTGAATCTTGTACTGGATGATGCGCTTGGTCAAGCCCAGTTGCCGGGCCGCCTTGCTCTGATTGCCGGCGCTCTCCTTGAGCGCCTCGGTAATCAGCTCGATCTCGTAGTTCTCCACCAGATTGTGAAACTTGCCCTGACTTTCCGGCTCGCCGGCATAGCGGTGCATTTGCAGCGAGGGCGGCAGGTGATGGCCGTGGATGACCGTGCCGTCAACCAGCAGAACCGCCCGCTCCATCACATTTTCCAGCTCCCGCACATTGCCCGGCCAGTGGTAGGCGGTCAGCATGTCGATGGCCGGCGTGTCGATGCGGCTGATTTCCTTGTTCATCTCGCGGGCGAAACGCTGCACGAAATAATCGACCAGCAGCATGATGTCCGCCTTGCCCCGTTCGCGCAGGGGCGGCATGCGAATCGGGAACACGTTCAGGCGATAGAACAGGTCGGCCCGGAACAAGCCCTCGGCCAGGACTCCTTCGAGATCGCGGTTGGTGGCGGCGATAATCCGCGCCCGGCAGCGAAGAGTGCGGGAGCCGCCGACCCGCTCGAATTCGCGCTTTTGCAGAATCCGCAGCAGACGGGTCTGGGCCGACAGCGGCAGCTCGCCCACTTCGTCGAGGAAAACCGTGCCGCCGCCGACCCTTTCCATCACCCCGAGCCTCTGCTGGGAGGCTCCGGTAAAGGCGCCCTTCTCGTGGCCGAACAGTTCGCTCTCCAGCAAGTTCTCCGGAATCGCCCCGCAGTTGACCTCGACAAACGGCTCGTCGGAACGCGGGCTGAGCCGGTGTATCACCTCGGCCGCCACCCCCTTGCCGGTGCCGGTCTCGCCGGTGATCATAATCGTCGTGTTGGCGGCGGCCACCCGCACCAGCATCTTCTGCACTTCCTGCACGGCCGACGACTTGCCGATGATCCGGTCGAAGGCGCCGCCCGGCTCCCGCGCCCTCTGGAAAACCTCGAACTGCTCTTCCAGGCGCCGACGCTGGACAAAAGGCGCCAGCAGACCGGCCACAGTCTCGAGAAATTCCATTTCCAGGGCGGGGTCTTCGATCACCGCCTTCTGCTTGTCGCCGGAGATCGTGCCGATCACCGTTTCATGGTACTTGATCGGCACACAGAAAAAGGAAAGCTTCGAAATGTCCAGATCAGCCCGCAGCCCTGAACGGTCGAGAAAGTTGGAGTTCTGAGTCAAGTCCTGAATATTGACCGATTCGCCGGAGGCGAAAACCTGCCCGGTAATCCCCTCTCCCGGACGATAGCGCATGCGTCCGGATCTGGCGGAAGGCACATCGCCGCTGGTCAGAAAGGCCTGCACCTCGCTGCCGTCTGGACTCATCAGCGAAATCACCCCGCGCTGCCACTGGCAGTCGCGAGCCATCCAGTCGAGAATCGAACTGAGCGCCCGGTTCTGATCGGTGGCCGCCGCCAGATGGGTCGAAACCCGGCAAAGAAAATCCAGTTGTCCGTAGGAAAAGCCTGCCCTCTCGCTCATCGCACCCGCTCCTTTGCTCAACGCCCGGCATCCACCCGCCACCACCGGGCGGCGATCGGCTGATTCAACTGCGTGTTCTGAAATATCATGGTGGTGCGGTCGCCGCCGCCCTCGACAATCTCCAGCCGCTCGATATACCGCTCGTCCCGGCGAAAACCCACCCGCACCTGCTCGATCACCCCTTCGAAGACGCTGCCGGTTCTGGGCTGAAAGCGCAGCACATAGGGCTCCCGACTCTCGATTTCAACCCGGTAGCTCTCGGGCAAGTTGGCGTAGCGTCCGGAAAACCACACGGTCATCTGCTCGAAAATCATCTTGAAGGCCGGATCGCGATCCAGGCGCAGCCGCTGCACCCGGTCGGTATCCTCGTCCCAGTGCCGCATTTCGTCGCCCTCGATCACCATGGCGTAGCGCACCGGCTGTTCGACATGCCAGGCGAAACGCCCCGGAGCCTCGAAGGCAAGCCTTCCGACGATCACCAGCTCCTGGCCGAACACGGTCAATTGCTTGCGCTGCTCGAACTCGGCCTGCACCGTGGTCAAGTCCGCCATTCGCTCCTGCAATGTGGCCAGAGCCGCCGCCACTTCTTCATCCGCCTCGGCCTCCCGGTTTGCGGACTCCGCAAATCCGGTTCCGGGCAGCAGCGTCAGGCTCCAGGCCAAGAACAGAGAGCGAACGAAAGATGCAATTCCGGCAGTCGAATGCATGGTCACGAAGCAGCCTCCTGATATACGTTCACCTCGCCCCGCGTCAGCTCCTCGCCGTCGCGCAAAATCGTTCCCTCGACCACCCCGAAATCGCCATAGCGCCCGACCTTGCGCAAGCGTACCAGCAGACGGTCGCCGGCGCGAATCTCCCGCCGCATGGCGAACCCCTTGGCGCCCAGCAGGTAGCCCCGCACCGCCGGGTTCCGCGCCAAGCCGCGAGCCGCCTGGAAACCGTGTACCGAAGCAAAGGACTGCGCCACAATTTCAACGCAGGCCGCCGCCTCCAGCACCCCGTCCTCGCCCACCAGCAGGCTGCCCGACTCGGGTACCCGCACGCACAACTCGGCGCAACGCTCGCCCACCGACAGAATCTGGTCGACCAGGAGAATCGGCTCGCGGTGCGGCAGAAAAGGCCTGGCCCCGACCGGCAGCGACTCCACCGACTTGCCCTGGTTGCGCCAGCACATGGGGTCGGCCGCCAGATAGTCGCCGGTCAATTGATAGGCGGCGCCCCGGCAACCGTAGCAGCCGGCGGCCTGGTCGCAGGAGGCGCACGGCTCCTTGATCTTGGCGCTGTAGTCGCGAAGATTCTCCAGCACCTCGCTCTTGTCGAGAATCTCGCGCAGGGGCTGCTCGCGAATGCTGCCCAGCGGAATCGTCACCCCGACACACGGCATGACCTCGCCATAGGCATTCAGCAGACAGGAAAAGCGAT
>SLSR01000032.1 GCA_007130365.1 Lentisphaeria bacterium | reverse complement strand
TAATATTAATATGTCTTGGAATAAGTCAAATAACTTTGCAATGTTCTGGTTAATATTGGCTTACGACCATTTTAAATGTTGACAACCGGAGCTTTTTCGAATGGACAGACTGTTGGCAACTTGAAAATGGAAAATTGACAGAGTTATTAAGCGGTTGTTCACAATTCAGCCTGGGGAGGTTGTCAACAGCCACTGTCGACAACTGTCCGGACGCTTGCGAAAGGCAACGTTTCATACTATGATGCAAGATTGCGAGAAAGCCATTGTCGAAATTCATTTGTCGCGACTTTTTGCACGCTGTCCCGCGCTGTCCGGCTTGAGTCCGGATTTTTTTCGGGCGGTTGAAGTTTTAGTCGCGTCTCTGCGCAATGGCGGCACGCTATATTTATGCGGCAATGGCGGCAGCGCCGCTGACGCGGAGCATATTGTCGGAGAATTGATGAAGGGCTTTCTGCAATCTCGAAGGTTGCCTCAGGCAGAGCGCAATGTTTATTTTTCTTTACTGGACAAGGATGAAAAGAGCGATTTGCTGGTCAATGGATTGCAGCTTGGCCTGCGTGCCGTGTCGCTGGTTGGGCATCCGGCTTTGACCACGGCTTTGAGCAACGACAATGACGCGGCCTTGATTTTTGCCCAGCCTTTGTCGGTATGGGCCCGTCCCGGCGACGTTCTGCTGGCGATTTCGACTTCCGGCAATGCCGACAATGTCGAATTGGCGGCGCGAGTTGCCCGGGTCAAGCGGGCTTCGGTGATTGGTTTGACTGGCGCGAGCGGGGGAAGGCTGAAAAAGTGGTCGGACGTTTGGTTGGGAGTCCCGGAAACGTCCACCTTTTTGGTCCAGGAGCTGCATCAGCCGTTGTATCATGCCTTGAGCGCCACGTTGGAGGAAATTTTTTTCGTGCAGCCGGATTAATGCAGGCTGGCGCATGAATCGATCAGACAGACAATGTGTTGACAGTTTCTTTTTATGTGATATATAAACTAAATTGTGTTTTTAAATATAAATTTTCGGATTTTTGTTCTTTTTTCAAGGAGTCGGTGCCGTGACTGCGAATGATGAATTGATTTTGGACCTGTTGACGGCTCGCGAGTTTATTTCGCATCAGCAGGCCGACGAAGTTAAGGCCTATGTCGACGAAAAGAACGTTGATGTCACTCAGGCTTTGAGCAATTTGGAAATCATGCCGGAAAACCAGGTTCTGATGATGGTGGCCAGTGAATACGGCATGGACACATTTGATTTGACTGACTACAAAATACCATCCGAGGTAGTCAAGGAAATCCCGGCGGCCGTGGCGCGACGCTATAAAGTGGTGCCGTTGACCAGGAATGACGAGATGCTGGTGGTCGGAATGGCTGATCCCACCGACCTGGAGACTTTGGATTCGTTGCGCCATATTCTGTCTTTGGACATCGAGCCCGCAGTGGTCAGCCGCAAACAAATCATGGAGGCTCTCGACTATCATTACGGGGATGCCGAGACCAGCGTTGAAAGCTTTCTTGATGAAATGACCGAGGGCGCGGTATCTTCGTTTGACACCACAACCGCCGATGCGTTTTTGGATGACGGCGAGAGCAGCGGCGATGAAGACGCTCCGATTATTCGCCTGGTTTCTCTAATCATCCTGGAAGCCTTCAAAAATCGCTCTTCCGATATTCATTTGGAGCCTTTGGAAAAAAGATTTCGGGTTCGCTATCGCATTGACGGCGTTTTGCGTGAAGTCGAAAGTCCCCCGCGCTATTTGCAGAACAATATCCTCAGCCGCGTAAAGATCATGTCGCGCATGGATATTTCCGAGCATCGCATTCCCCAGGATGGCAGAATCCAGATCAACACTATGGGGCGTGAATTGGATTTGCGGGTGTCCGATATTCCAACGACCCACGGGGAATCGATCGTTATGCGGATTCTCGACAAGACCAGCATGCTGCTCGGAATTGCCGAACTGGGTTTTTTGAGTGACGACCAGGAGACGATCAATCGGATCATAGCCATGCCGGACGGATTGTTTTTGGTGACCGGCCCGACCGGTTCGGGAAAGACCACCTCTCTCTACGCCTTTCTCAATACGATCAACGAACCGACCACCAAAATCATTACCGTGGAAGATCCGGTGGAATACGAACTGCCGGGAATCAACCAGGTGCATGTCAACCCCAATATCGGAATGACTTTTGCGGCTTCTCTGCGGGCGATGATGCGGCAGGCTCCGAATATTATCATGGTCGGTGAAATTCGCGACATGGAAACCGGCAATATCGCGATCAACGCCGCTTTGACCGGACATTTGGTCTTCAGCACTTTGCATACCAATGACGCGCCCAGCGCGGTGACCCGGCTGATCGACATGGGAGTTAAGCCCTTTTTGGTTGCTTCCGCCGTGAAGGCGATCATGGCGCAACGCTTGGTGCGGAGAATTTGCAAATCCTGTGCCGAGGAAGTGGAGCCCGATCCGGTACACATGCGGGCGCTGCGCCTGCCCGAGGACTTTTTCGCGGGCAAGCAGTTGCTGAAGGGGAAAGGCTGTGGCGAATGCAACAATGGATACCGCGGCCGCTGGGGAATCTTTGAAATTTTCATGATTGACAACGCCACCCAGGATTTGATCTACGAGGGGGTTTCGTCAAGTCGAATTCGCGAACATGCGCGAAGCTCCGGAATGCGCACTTTGCGCGAGGATGGACTGCGTAAAGTGGCCAATGGCATGACTTCGCTCGAGGAAATAGTTCGGGTGACCGCTTCCGATGAAGCGGATATTGAATATTGACCAGACTGCCGGGCAGGCCGTTGGACAGTCGACCAAACTCATTGCAGGGTTGAAACATGGAACAGCATATCGAACTGGACTCCACCAGCAATGCGATCTGGCATTTGCTGCTGGATCACAAAAAAGCCACCGAAGAACAGCTTGCCGAGGCCTATGAAGAGCATGAGCGCACCGGCAAAGCCTTTACCACGGTATTGTACAACTATGACATTATCAGCGAACCGAAATTGCTGCAGTTGATTGCCGATGATTTGGCCACGGAAGTGGTTAACTTGAAAGATTTGACCATTCCCCGTGAAATCATCGGCAAAATCAGTGCCGCGATCGCTCGCATGTACGGAATTATTCCGGTTCGCGAAGAGGACGAAGTGCTGCTGGTGGCGGCTCGCGATCCGATGAACTATCGAATGATCGACGAGCTGCACTATGTGCTGGGCCAGGATTGTCGGATTCTGGTCGCTTCGCCAACCGATCTCGACGACGCTGTCGACTTTTACTATCCGCGCGATGTCGATTCCGTCAGGGATGTGCTGGCCGAACTGGAAAGCACCCACCTGATGGAAGGACAGGATAGTGATGACGAGCAGGATGAGGAAGCGTTGCAGGAGATGGCGACCAACGCCCCCATCGTGCGCTTTGTCGATGTCATTCTATATCAGGCGGTCAAGGATCAGGCCAGCGATATTCATTTCGAGCCCTTTGCCGACGAGTTCAAAATTCGCTACCGGATCGACGGCGCGCTCTACGAGATGGTGCCCCCGCCCAAACATCTGGCCTTGCCGGTGATCAGTCGTCTTAAAGTTATCAGCAACCTTAACATTGCGGAAAGGCGCCTGCCCCAGGATGGAAGAATCGAATTGCGCATTGCAGGACGACCGATCGATATGCGAATTTCGACCTTGCCGACGCAATACGGCGAAAGTGTCGTGCTGCGGGTTCTCGACCGGAGCATCGTTGAACTGGATCTGGAGCGTATTGGTATGGACGATGCCATGCTGGAATCGATTCGCGAACTGATTCATCGGCCGAACGGGATCCTTATTGTCACCGGCCCGACTGGCAGCGGGAAAACCACCACTCTGTATTCCGGTCTTAAAGAAATCAATACGATCGAAGAAAAATTGCTGACGGCCGAAGATCCGGTGGAGTACGACCTGGAGGGAATCATGCAACTCGGAGTAAGGGAAAGCGTCGGCATGACCTTCGCCTCTGCTCTGCGCGCTTTTTTGCGGCAGGATCCGGATCGGATCATGGTCGGTGAAATTCGCGATTTGGAAACCGCCGCAATGGCGATTCAAGCCTCTCTGACCGGTCATTTGGTTTTGAGCACCTTGCATACCAACGACGCGGCGGGCGCCATCACCCGGCTGATCGATATGGGGGTCGAGCCGTTTTTGGTCAGCTCGACCCTGATCGGGATTTTGGCTCAGCGCCTGATCAGGCGCTTGTGCAATTCCTGCAAGACGACCTACGAGCCGGAAGACCGCGAAATCGAATTGCTTGGCTTGACGCGGGAGGAAATCGGCGACCGTAAATTCTATTATGCAAAAGGCTGCTCCAACTGCAATCAGACGGGTTACAGAGGGCGAGTCGGAATTTTCGAACTGTTGCGAATCACTCCGAAAGTCCAGGATCTGATCACCCAGCGCAAGCCAACGATATCTATTCGCAATCAAGGGGTGCAGGAAGGAATGACCCTGTTGCGGCAAAGCGGGATACGCAAGGTTTTCGACGGGTTGTCGACGGCCGAGGAAGTTTTGAAGTATACTTAAAAATACAAATATTGACTAAGCAAGGTATTGTCATGTCGATTGAAATGACCGATTTGTTGGATTTGGTGATCGAAGAGGGAGCCAGCGATCTGCACTTGGCTGTAGGGTCGGCTCCGGTTTTGCGCGTGCATGGCGAGCTGATCCCGCTCGAAGCCGATCCCTTGACGCCGGAAGATACCGAACGGTTGATGAAAAGCATCATCTCTGAACAGAACGAGCAAAAGGTGCAACAGGAGGGAGGCACCGATTTCGGCTTTGCCTTTGACGACAAGGCGCGGTTCAGGGTCAGCGTATTTCGCCAGAAAGGCGATATTGGCGTAGTCATGCGGACGATTCCCAACACTCTGATGAGCCTTGAGGATATCGGGCTGAACCCGTCGGTCAAAGAGCTGCTCTATCGGCCGCGAGGCATGGTGTTGGTCACCGGCCCGACCGGCAGCGGCAAATCGACGACCCTCGCTTCAATGATCGATATCATCAATCGGGAGAGGGGCTGCCATATTATCACGGTTGAAGATCCGATCGAATTCTATCACGAACACAAGAACAGCATAGTGACCCAGCGCGAGCTGGGAGTCGACGTGCCCAGTTTCGACGAGGCTTTGCGGCGAGCCCTGCGTCAGGATCCGGATATTATTCTGGTCGGCGAGATGCGCGATCTGGAGACGATTCGGGCGGCGGTGACGGCGGCGGAAACCGGCCATCTCGTGTTTGGCACTTTGCACACCACCGGCGCGGCCGAGACCATCGACCGGATTATCGACGCCTTTCCCACCGACCAGCAGGAGCAGGTCAGAACGCAGTTGGCCACCACCCTGATCGCAGTCATTTCACAGGTGCTTCTGCAGCGGCACGACAAACCCGGGCGGGTGGCCGCTTTCGAGATTATGATCTCCACTCCCTCGATCCGCGCCTCGATTCGCGACAATAAAACCTTTCGCATAACCTCGGATATTCAAACCGGCGCCAAGTTTGGCATGTTCACCCTCGACTCGCATTTGATGCAGATCTACGAAAAGGGATTGATTTCCTATGGCGACATGATTACCAAGTGCCGGGATCCGGAAAGCGTGATGCAGAAGATTCAGGGAAAGCGATAGCCTGATTGTCGATGAAGATCAAAACCAATAAAACAATGGCTTGAACAAACTCTCGGGAGAATTAATAATGCCGGTCTTTCTTTATACAGCAATGGATGGTCAGGGCAACGAAAAGCGCGGGAGAATCGAGGCTCCGAACCAGCAGGAGGCGGCGGCCAAGCTCAAGCAAATGGGCATGCTGCCGACCAACCTCAAACAATCCTCCGGCAAAACCGGGCGCGGCCGTGCCGCCACCCGGCGCGGCTCCGCCAAAAAGGGCGGCGGCATGGTCCTGGGCACTCCGGTGATCAAGAAAAAGAAGCTGGGCACCTTCACGCGGCAACTGGCCACCCTGCTGCATTCCGGGCTGCCCCTGGTGCGGGCTTTGCGCACTCTCGAGAGGCAGTCCAAGAAGGATGTCGGCACCATGCGGGTGATCGGCGATCTCGCCGACTCGGTCGAGGGCGGCACCAACTTTTCCGAATCCCTGGCCAAGCATTCCAAGACCTTCAACAAGCTCTACGTCAACATGGTGCGGGCCGGCGAAGCCTCCGGCGAGCTGGAAACCTCGCTGGAAAGGCTGGCCACCTTCATGGAGAAGGCGCAGAGAATCGCGGGGCGGGTCAAGTCCGCCCTCGCCTATCCGATCGCGGTTCTGGTGATCGCCGGCGCGATTACCACCGGCCTGATGTACTTTGTGGTTCCGCAGTTCGCCGAAATCTTCTCCGAAATGCTGGATGGCGCGGAGCTGCCCGGCCTGACCCAATTGGTGATGGCGGCCAGCTATGCGATCCGCGACCATGGGCTGATCGTGATTATTGCGATGGTTCTCCTTTTCGTCGCGATTAAGATGATCAAAAAGAGCAAAAGCGGCTCTTTTGCCTTTGATTGGCTGCTGCTGAAAATGCCGCCGGTCAATCAATTGACGGTGCGCGCTTCGGTGGCTCGTCTTTGCCGTACTCTGGGCACGCTGATGAATTCCGGAGTTTCGGTGTTGCAGGCCTTGCAGATTGTCAAGGAAACTTCCGGCAACGAGGTGATCGCGCGCGCCACCCAGTCGGTTCATGATGCGGTCAAGGAAGGCGAGAGCATGACCCGGCCGATGGAGGCTTCCGGGGTTTTCCCGGTAATTGTTCTCAGCATGGTCGAAGTCGGCGAGGAAACCGGCTCGCTGCCGGAAATGCTGAATCGAATCGCCGACGTCTATGAAGAGGAGGTGGATCGCGCGGTCGACGCCCTCACCTCTTTGCTGGAGCCGATCATGATTGTGTTTCTGGCGGTTATCGTGGGCACGATTGTGATCGCCATGTTCCTGCCGCTGATCGGCTTGATCGATCAGTTGGGCGGCGTGTAGGGCAGGTTCCGCAGGTCGTTGCGATACTCGCAGGCTCGAATCTTCTCCAATCGGTATGGTGTCTTCATCCCTTGATGACGCTTTGACGGCGGCGGCAGTTGCTTGCATTGGCAGGCACGGGAACTATATTAGACGAGCAAGGTCGAAACAAGACAGTTTTCCTCGGTCGAAGTCGATGGGAAAAAAGCGGGGCGTGGCTCAGTCTGGCAGAGCGCTGCGTTCGGGACGCAGAGGCCGGAGGTTCAAATCCTCTCGCCCCGACCATTTTTCATCCTTCTGATTCAACCCCATGTCAGACTGACATGGGAAACAAGCCAAATTGGTTTCAGCCTTGTTCCATTGATGAGACTGCGACAAGAACAGGAATGCATCCTGATGGCTCATCGCAACCATTTTTTCTTTTCATGCCTTGTCCGCCTTGGCTGGCTCGGGCTGGTGGCCGCTCTATGGTTGACGCCAATTTACCGGGCGCAAGCTGAAATCGACCAGTTCAGCTACGACCTGCAATTGATCGACGCCTTGAACCGGGTCGATTTGGTCAACTATGCCCTGCTGCATATCGACCTGCTCCTCGAGCGCTATCCCGACCAGGCCGATCACATTCATTATGCGACCGCCCGGTTTAATTTTGCCCGCGGCAGGCGGCGGCAGGCGGAAGAGGCCTTGGCCAGGATTCCCGAAAGCAGTCCGTTTTATAACGGCGCCGCCTTGTTGCGTGCGCAGCAGGCCATCCAGCGAGGCGACTTGACGACGGCGGCCGAAGCCTATCAGGCCTACTTCGACGAAGTCGACCGCCCGGTAAGCAGTCAGCCGGCCGACGTAGAAGCCTTCCGCGAAGCCGTCCTCTACTATGCGCAAACCAAGATTGAGACGGGCGAGGCGCAGGCCGCCGGCAATATCCTTGGCCTGTTGAGAAACCTCCCGGAAGACGAAGCGCCGGATCCGGACGGGTTGGCGGTGACGGTGGCGGACGCGATCTTTACCGCGATGGAAAATCGGCTTGAGGCGGAACGGTCGATCGACCGGCCATTGATCGAGCAGCAAATAGAGCAATTGCTGGATGTTCAATGGCGGCACGGCGGTCAGCAGCGGATAACCGTGCAGGCCTTTATTCAGGCCGCCCGCGGCCGCATTCTGCTGGGTGAGCCGCAGTCGGCAATTGAGTTACTGCAGTCGATCAGTGAAGCCGCCGCCATGCTTGAGTCAAGACAGCCGGACGCTCCGTCGCCGGTGCCTTCCGCCTTTTACTACTACGCTCGCGCCTATGAACTGACTGGAGCCGAGCATATGCGGCGAAATCGTCGGGATCAGGCGCGACAAGCCTGGTTGCGGGCCGCCGCCTTCTACAATCGCCGCTTGCTGGAACGCTATCCGGATTCCTCCCTTGCCGACCGCGCCCTGATGCGCTATGGCCATCTCGACCGTTTGATGCAGGAGCATTTCGACGGCTCCCTGCCGCCGCCGGTCACCGGTGTTGCCACCGGGCTGCCGATGAAAATTCAGGAGGCCGACCGATTGTACAATGCCGGAAGGTTCGAAGAGGCGATACCGTTGTATCTGGAGGTTCTTCGGCTGGGGCGGCGCCATCGCAACGTGGTCAACAGTGCCGAGCGCCTGGTTATATCGTATGGCAGAAGCCAGCGCTTTCTTGAGGCCATGGCCGTCGCGTCCTACCTGGCCGACGCCTTTCCCGAAGCCGAGGCGGCCGGCAACGCCATGCTGCAGGCCGGGCGTTTCCTTTTTCAGCATGCTCGCGAACTAGAGGACGAAGAGCAGAAGGCGATGCTGACCGACTTTGCCATGTCCGTCTGGGATCGCTTCGTCGACATTGCGCCCGGCCATGGCCGAGCCGCCGACATAGCCTTTTTTGTTGCCGAGTACTACTATTCGCAGGCTCTGAATCTGGTGCAGAAAGCCCGAGGCGGCGAGACCCGGGCAGAACGCGAGGAGCTGAATGAATTGGCGCGTCAGGCCTTTCGTCGCAGCATTCCCTTTTACGAACGCATGCTGGAGCGCTTTCCGGCCACCCCCAACGGCATTCGCTCGCTCTACAAGCTGGGCTGGGTCTACTACAATATCGACGAAAGGCTGCAGGCCGCCGAGCTGTTCTCCCGCTATAGCCAACTGGAAACCGCGCCCGCCTTCAGCGACGACCGATTGCGTGCCAAACTGCATGCCGGCGAACAGTGGATGCTCTCCGACAGCCCGCAGCGGGCGATTCCGGAATTGCGGCAATTGCTTGCGTGGTATCAAGGCAGCCCCGGCGGGCTTGATATGGAGTCGGAGGTCGCGCGGCGCATCCGGGAAGACGCCGCCAACTACCTGGCCTGGAGCTATGACCTGGTGGCGGAAACCAGGCGGCCGCAATTGCGCGAGATCGACCGTGAAATCGAGCGCTTTGAGCAGTTGATCGCCGCAGCCCGGGCGCAAAGCCGGGAGGCGCAAGTCATCCAGGATCAGGCGGAAGGCGAAATCGCGGAAGCCCGCGAGGATTTCGCGAACTTGCAGCAGACTTTGCTGGCGGACTTGCCGCAGCCGGAGGCCATGGCCTTGGACGAACTGATGCTGCCGGAAGCGGAATTGCGCGAGCTTTCCCCTGAAGACCGCGAACGAACTCTGGCTCCGATCAGGCAAAGGGCCCGTGAACTGGGTCGCCAGTATCGGCAGCGCGAACTGGACAATCGTCGAGGTGAAATCGAGGACTGGGAGGAAGAGCGGCGACAGCAGCGGCGGCGGTTGGCTGAAAGCGAAGAGGAAATCGCGGCAACGCAAGAGAGGCTCGAGAATCATCGGCAGCAACTCGCGCAGGCCGAGGAGGAAGAGGAGCAGGCGCAAACCTTGCTTGAGGAGGCGGAAGAGCCGTTGCGCGAGCGGCGGCGGGGTCTGGAAGAATTGGAGCGGGAAATCGAAGAACTGCAAGAACGGCGCGAGCAGGCGGCGGCGGCGGCTCGCGGCCATCCCGATCCGGCGGCTCGTGAACGGGCTCGACAGTTGCTGGAGTTGGCGGAGCAAAGAATCACCGAGCGCAATCGCAGTCTGCAAAATCGGCGGCAGGAATATGAGGAGCGGCGGCGGCAGGCGGCGCCGAGAATCGAGGAGCTGCGGGAACGACTGGAGATTGCCCAGCGGCAAGTCGAGGAGAGCACGGCGGCCATTCCGCGGCTGCAGGAGGAAAAACGCCGGCTTGCATTCGAACGGCAGATTGTGGAAGACAGGCTTGACGCCTATGGTGCCGGCATCGCGGTGCTGCAAGCTCAAGTCGAAGCTTTGGAGCAAGCCCCGGAACAGCGCGAGGCAAAGCTGGCCGACCAAGACTATGAAGGCCTGGTTCAGGCCGTGAACGAGCAGTTCGGCAGGCTTCGGGACAGCCGAACCGAGAAGGCTGAATTTTTGGCTGAGCGCGCGACCGACCAGATTCAGGGTGCGAACGACAGGATCGAGGGCTGGCAGGAGAGCATTGCCGAGCTGACCGACCGGCGCGAACCATTGTTTGCCGAACTGAAGGAAAAGAAAAGAGAAGCCCTGGAGCAGTTCAAGAAATTCCTGGAAAGCCATCCGAATTCCAACTATGTCCCAAGCCACATGGCGCGCATCGGTTCGATCTACCTTGAACTGGAGGAATACGATAATGCGGTCGAGTTTTTGAATCGGCTGGCTTCGCGCTTCCCCGACCACGAAGCCACCGCGAACGCTATTTTCGACTTGGGGCGGGCTCAGTTCGAAGCTGGACGGGGAGCCGAGGCGATCGCCACTTTCCAAAGGATCGAGGACCGGTTTGCCGAGCAAAGCGCGGGCAACCTGGAGTATATCGCGCGCCAGAGCCTGGTCGCGGAAGGCGCACAATTAAGCTTGCAGGCCTATCGAGAATTGCTGGCGCGGGCCGAAGATCCAGAACATCCGGACTATCCTGAATTGCTTGGCGAACAGGGACGCTACCGGGAGCGCCTGCTCTATCGCGCCTCGACCGCCGCTTTGCAGGCAGAGGAGTATCAACAGGCGGTGCAGCTTGCCGAGCAACTGCTCGCGGCCAACCAGCGCACCGCATATTTCTTCCAGGTTCAAATGAATATCGCGCAGGCGGCCCGTGCCGCCGATCCGCCCGATTTCGGCAAGGCCGAACGAGCCCTGGGCGAAATTGTCCGGTTCGCGCAGGACGAGGCCTTGAAGAACGAGGCCTTGATTGAATTCGGCAAAACCCTGATGATGAATGAAGCCCTGGGAGCGGTCGGCCTGCGCCGAGCTTTGTCTCAATTCAGCATGCTGGTCATGGCCGGTGGCGGGGAGGTGACGATTATGGCCGACCTCGACGATCCGGCGGTTCGGCCGTTTGTCGAGGAGGCGATTTATCGCAGCGCCCTGTGTCATGCCTTGCTCGGCAATCAGGAGCGCCGGGATCTGCTGGTCAACGAATATCGTCGGCTCTTTCCGCAAGGTCAGTATCTGGCTCGGATCAACACCCTGCCCGCGCCAAGATATTGAAGCAGTTGCGAAATTTTCGCCTGAATTGGCGGTAGTGTAAATCTTAATCAGACACTCGGAGTGGGATCCATGAAAAAGAATATCTGCCGGAAATTGCTCGCCATAGTCTTGACTGTGGCCGCGCTCGCGAGCCATGCCCAGCAGCGGCCTTTTTATGTCGACCGCGGCGGCCGCAGGGTCGAGGCTGAAAACATCACGGCCAATGAACAGGGCGATTTGCGGGTTGAACTCGGCGATGGCGCGATCAGCACGATTCGGCGCAACGACTATCGCTTCGCCTTCGTGCCGAAGCCGGACCGGGTGGCCGCGCTCGAAGAATTGTTCAACCGTGGCGATTACGGCCGCTTTCTCGACAATGTGCAGCCGGTCTTCAGCCAGTACCGCTATCTCGGCTGGGGCGGCAGGCTGTACTATTGGAAAGGCGAGGCCGAACTGAGTCGGGAACAGCCGGAAGCCGCGCTTTCCTCCTTCAGTACGGCCGAAAGTTTCGCGATCAGCGAAGAGGAGCGCGAGTCAATTAAAATGGGCAAGACAAAGGCTCTGCTGGAATTGCGCCGGGATCAGGAGGCGAGCGAAATCCTGGCCGAACTGAAGACGGCCGACAGCCCGCGCATCGCGGCTTTCTCCTTTGCCGCCAAGGGGCGGATGCTGGCTCGCCAGCAGCGCGCCGACGAAGCGATTCTCGAGTTCCTCAAGGCCGTCCTGCTGTTTGAACCGCAAGGCGAGCTGCGGGAGATTCGCGAAGACGCCAAGCAACGCCTGCTGGCCTTGCTCGAGGAAAGGGGCGATCCGGCCTACGACCGAATCAGGCAGCTTGATTGAGGCCATGGCTCGTTAGTTTTTAGTTTTGAACCCTTTGGTCGGCGCGGTCGAGGGAGCAGGTTGTCAAGCGACAATGAAACAAAGAAAGAAAGAAAGGATAGGAACTATTATGACTGAATATCTGCGATCTGTCAGTGCCAAGGCCTGGACGGCCGGAGTCGTTCTGCTGTTTAGCGGGGTCGCCCTGGCCCAGGAACCCATGGCTGCGGCAGAAGGGGAAACCGTTACCCAGGCGCCCGGGTTCATCGATATTGTCTATGGCGATTCGCTGGTCAACCTTTTGATCTGGTGCCTGATTTTTTTGGTTTCAATTTCCACTATCGCCTTGATCATCGACGCGATCATCTCGATCAAGCGCGACAAGCTGATTCCGGATGAATTGGTCGACGGCGTGCGGGAGTCGTTGAACGGCGGCGATCTCGACGCGGCGATCGAGTCCTGCGAAGCCAACCCGGGTTCGCTTTCCAATATTCTGATGGCCGCCTTCGCCAACATTACAGAGGGCTATGAAGTGATCAAGGAGGCGATCGGGTCGGCCGGTGAAATGGAGAATGAAAAACTTATGCAGCGAGTCAACTACCTTAATCTCTGCGGTCAGATCTCGCCCATGCTCGGACTGCTCGGAACCGTGGTCGGCATGGTGCGGGCCTTTGGCGGTCTGGCGGAGGCCACCGGCGCCGCCCGCGCCACGATTCTGGCCATGTCGATTTCAACCGCGCTGTGGACTACCGCCATCGGCCTGATTATCGCGGTGCCGGCTCTGGTCGCCTATACCCTGGCCAAAAACTACGCGACTCGCGTGGTGCTTGAAATCGAATCGACCACCCTGGACTTGATTAAAGTCCTGCGTACCGCGGAAGTCGAAGAATAGGATAAAACGGCCGATCCCCGGCCAGGAAGTCCGTATTCGGACGCGGAATCACGGGGACGACCGGCTCTCTCTCACCGCCGACAAGGAAGCTTGTTTATGAAAAGAAACGAAGGCGAATCCCTGGAAACGCCGGTGGCCTCGCTGATCGACGTGGTCTTCCTGCTGATCATCTTCTTCGTCGTCACCGCCGCTGTCGAAAGCGAAATCATCGACGAGACGATTCAGCTTGCTCGCGCCCGCAGTGTGCGAGCCGAAGAGCGGCGGCATCCGCTGATGGTGATTATCAACGTCACGGATCAGGGCAACTACAACATTGCCCGGCAGCCGATGAGTCTGCGGCAGATCCGCAATATCCTCTACAGCACGATGACCAAATACGGTGGTGAAGTGCCGATTCTGATCCGGGCCGACGGACGGGCGGACTATCGCCATGTCGCCGATTTGCAGGACGTGATCACCAATGTCGGCTTTTACAAAGTCCGCTTGGCGGCGATCGGTCAACCTTGACGGAACGGAGAATCGAAGATGGCTTTGAGCAACCGAAAACGAAGCGGCGGCAAAATCGAAATCCCCATGTCGGCGATGATCGATGTGGTCTTTCTGCTGCTGATCTATTTTATCGTGACCTATCGCCAGGAGATTCCGGAGGCTCATTTGCAGGTCAATCTCCCGGCGCCCGACGCCGCGCCTCGGGAAACCGAACCGACCCCGCCCCTGGAGCTGACCGTGCTGCCCGAGCAGTTTCTCTTTCGCAACTGGCCGATGGGAGCCGAGGGCATTCAAAGGGCCCTGCTCACCCTGACCACGGAAAACGATCCGCAAAACATTACCGTATTGATCAAAACCCATGTCAACGCACCCACTCGCAATCTGGTCACCATCCTCGACATTTGCCGCTCGGTCAATATTACCAATCTCAACGTGATGACTCTCGAATAGCCCGCAAGCAAAAGAGCCATGTCGGGGCAGCGTTGGGCGGAACAATCTTGTGGCATAGGTGTTTAATCGGATAGAAGCCTTGCGTATATATATAACCACCATCGGCGGCGAGACATTTGGCGCCAGGAGGTAAAGACATGAACAATAAACCAGGTCAAATTGATGCGGTCGAAAATCGGGAAGCCGCGGCGGCAGAGGAATTCCTGACCTACGAGCAAATCCTGGAGGAATATCGGCGGCGCCAGATGATCGAACACCTGACCGGGCCGGTGATTTCGCTGGTCTTGCATATTGTGGTCATCGCCCTGTTCGCCTTCTTCCTCGCCGGCCGCGAGATCGTCGCCACCACCACCGAAATCGAGTTTGAAGTGCGCGACCTCGAAGTTGAGCCCTTCGACGAAGAGCTGCTCGACCGGCTCGACCGCGAGCTGGAGACCGAATTGGTGCATGAAGCGGTGCCGACAATTCAGCCGCCGGACATTCAGGCCGATGCCATGGAGGCCGAGGCGGTGGACGATTTTGCCGACGACATGGCGGCGGTCGATCTGGATTTCGATTTCGCCACCGAAATCAGCGTGCGCGATACCCGCAGCCCGATCGTCCTGCCCGGGGTCATGGCCAGTCGTGGCGAAGGCGAGCGCGAGGCGGCCTTGCGGCGGCACGCCGGGCCGATGGCGCGGCGGATCGAGGCGACCGTGATCAAAGCCCTGGATTGGCTGAAGAACAACCAGAATGCCGATGGTTCATGGCCGGGTCCAGGCCCGGGAAGAGCCGCCATGACCGGCCTGGGCGTGCTTACCTTCCTCGCCCACAATGAAACCCCGGCCAATTCCGACGAATACGGCGAGACTGTGCAGCGCGCCATTCGCTATCTGGTCAATCAAGTGCTGGAGAACGGCTACAACCCCGGAACCCCGCACGGCGGCGCCTACACCAATGGCATTGTGGCCTATGCCCTGTCCGAGGCCTATGCGATGACTCGGATGCCGGTGATCAAGCCGGCTATGGAGGAGGCCTTGCGCCGAATTGTCGACGGGCAGCAGGACAACGGCGGCTTCGACTATGGCTACCGCAAGGGCGACCGCTGGGACTTGTCGGTTTCCGGCTGGCAGTTTCAGGCGCTCAAGGCCGGCTATCTGGCCGGAGCCGAGGTCGAGGGCTTGGCCGAGGCGATCGAGAAGGGGGTCAGCTTCCTGAAGAATGTGACCTTTCATTCGCAGCGCGGCTTCGGCTATAGCAGTCCGGGCGGCAACCGTCCGGCAGTGCATGGGGCCGGGGTTCTCGCTTTGCAGTTGTTCGGCGAAGGACGCAGTCGCGAAGTGCAGCGCGGGCTCGAGCTGATCGATGAATATCGACAGAACCGCAATCTGGAATGGAGCCAGGCCACTGACCGCCTGGCCTACGAAGCCTACTATCAGGTGCAGGCGATGTTTCATGCCGGCACCCGCTATTTCCGTCCCTGGCACAATGTCTTGGCGCCGACCCTGGTCGACAATCAGCGAACCGACGGAAGCTGGGGCTCTCCCGATCCCGAAGCCGGGGGATGGCAGGGCAGCGACGTTATGACCACGACGCTCAATGCGATGAGCCTGATGGTCTATTACCGTTTCCTGCCCACCTTTCAGGATCCGGAGACCCGCGAAGAGACCGTGGATATCTTCAGACTCGGCGAGGACGAGCTTAGTCTGCAATAAGATATCTTTCCATCCTCGAAATCGCTATCGGGATCGACGACAGCACACGTTCGATTTCGATGACGACTTTCCCGGGAATTACCCTGATAGACTTGCGGTTCCTGGATATTTCTTCAAGCCTGGATATATTCAATATCATGAATATTGAAGAATTCACGGAATATGAAAGTCAGGGCAGGAGACGGCTCGATGACTTGAGGGGGTTTCTTTGACCTCGCCAAACGGCGGCAGGAGTTGACCACTCTCGAAGAGGCCATGAGCCAGCCCGACTTCTGGAACGACCAGGAAGCGGCACAGCAGACGGTGGCGCGCCTGAAGCAGGCGCGCTCTATCGTTCAGCCGTTCGAAAAGCTGGCGGCCCGGTTTGAAGACTTCAAGGTGCTCGGAGAGTTGGCGGCAGGCGATGCGGAAGAGTCGGCCGAGCTGCTGCGCGAAGCGGACAGTGTCTGGTCTGCCATAGTCGGCGATTTGGACCGACTTGAACTGCTCAGCTTCCTCGGCGGCTCCAGCGACCCGAACAACGCGATTATTTCCATTCACGCCGGAGCCGGCGGCACCGAGTCCTGCGACTGGGCCGAGATGCTCCTGCGGATGTATTCGCACTGGGCTGAAAAGCACGAATTCTCGCTCGAAACCGTGGACTGTCAGGCGGGCGACGAAGCCGGCGTAAAAAACGTCACCATGATCGTCTCCGGCGAGTACGCCTATGGCTATTTGAAGCACGAACGGGGGGTTCATCGCCTGGTGCGCATTTCGCCGTTCGACAGCAACCAGCGCCGTCATACTTCGTTCGCCGCGGTCGATGTGGTGGCCGAAGTCGACGATGACATTCAGATTGCCATCGAAGAGGCGGATTTGCGCATCGACACTTATCGTTCCAGCGGCGCCGGTGGCCAGCATGTCAATCGCACCGACAGCGCGGTGCGCATCACCCACCTGCCGACCGGGATCGTCGTGGCCTGTCAGCAGGAACGCTCGCAGCACAAGAACCGGGCCAAGGCGATGAAGATCCTCAAGGCTAAAATGCACGAGCGCGAAGAGGAGAAGAGAAACCGGGAGCGCGATGCGGAATATGGCGAGAAGAGCGAAAACGCCTGGGGCAACCAGATCCGCTCCTATGTCCTGCACCCCTATCAAATGGTCAAGGATCTACGGACCGAGGTGCAGACTTCGAATGTCGGGAATGTTCTCGACGGTGAAATAGATCTGTTTATCGAGGCCATGCTGCGCCATCAGAAATAACCTGAAAGCCTATGGGAAAAAAGGATGTTTGCCATGATCGATCAGAATGTCTTCAGTAAAGCGGTACACACGGTGCGGGCGCTTGCCGCCGACGGCGTGCAGCAGGCCAATTCCGGCCATCCCGGCCTGCCCATGGGGTGCGCCGACTACGCCTTCTCCCTGTGGTACAAATACCTGCGGCACAATCCCCGGCAGCCGCAATGGCCGGGTCGCGACCGGTTTGTTCTGTCGGCCGGTCATGGCTCGATGCTGGTCTATTCGCTGCTTCACCTGTTCGAGTATGGGTTGACGACTGAAGACCTGCGCAATTTCCGGCAGTGGGGCAGCCGCACTCCGGGACACCCGGAGTACGGGCATGTGCCGGGGGTGGAGGTTACCACCGGGCCTCTGGGTACCGGATTCGCGTCCGGTATCGGCATGGCGATGGCCAGTAAAAACCTGGCGGCACGCCTCGGTGCGGAAGAGCTGTTCGATCAACGCATCTTTTTGCTGGCCGGCGACGGCTGCATGATGGAGGGAGTGACTTCCGAAGCCGCCTCTCTGGCCGGACACAATCGCCTCGACAATGTGGTTTGCTTCTATGACGACAATCAGATTACCATCGAAGGCTCCACCGATTTGGCCTTCTCCTCGGAGAACGTCGGCCAGCGCTTTGCCGCCTATGGCTGGCACGTGATTAAGATTGACGGTCAGGATTTGCGGCAAATCGACGCAGCCTTGAGCGATGCGGTCGCCCACCGCGGCGCCCCCACCCTGATTATCGGGCGTACCACGATCGGCTTTGGCGCCCCCAACAAGGCAGGGCAGCCCAGCGCCCATGGAGAACCGCTCGGACCCGACGAAGTGGCGGCTTTCAAACAGGCGGTGGGGATGGATCCGGACAAGTCATTCTGGGTTGATCCGGAAGTGCGGGAACTTTGCGCCAAGCGGGTTGAGGAGCTGGCCGCCGCCGCCGCCGACTGGGAGCGCAGGCTGGCCGAATTCCGCCAGGCAAAGCCGGAGGCGGCACGACTGCTCGACGACCTCTGCGAACGCCGGGTTCCCGACAATATTCTGGCGGAGCTGCTGGCGGCGGTTCCGGCAAAGCCGATGGCGACGCGCGCCTCCGGCGGCGCCATCATGCAGAAGGCCTCGGCCTTGGTTCCCGCCTTGATCGGCGGCGCCGCCGACCTGGCGCCCTCGACCAAGACCGAGATCAAGGCGGAGTCCGGCTTCGCCGCCGGCAACTATGCCGGGCGCAATCTGCATTTTGGCGTGCGCGAGTTCGCCATGGGCGCTTGCGCCAACGGCTTTGCCCTGTCCGGCACCGCTATTCCCTATGTCGCGACCTTCGCCGTGTTCAGCGACTTCATGAAGCCGGCCTTGCGTCTGGCCGCGATTCAGGGGGTGCATGCGATCTTCGTCTATACCCACGATTCGATTTTCGTCGGCGAGGACGGGCCGACCCATCAGCCGATCGAGCAATTGGCCATGCTGCGGGGGATCCCCGGCATGACCGTGATCCGCCCTGCCGACTCCTGCGAAACCGCCCATGCCTGGGCCGCCGCTCTCACCTTGCGGCGGCCGGTCGCGATCTTCCTGACCAGGCAAAACATCGAGAACATTCCCGAAGACCGGCGCGACCGCATCGATCTGGCCAAGGGCGCCTATATCCTCGACGACGCGCCCGATTTCGAAGCGATCCTGATCGCCACCGGTTCCGAAGTCATGGAAGCCTTGCAGGCGGGTCGAAAATTGCGCGAAAACGGTCGGGCGGTACGCGTAGTTTCAATGCCGAGCTGGGAATTGTTCGAGGAACAGACTCCGGAATACCGGGAGTCGGTCTTGCCGACCGCCTGCAAGCGACGGATTACGGTCGAGGCCGGAACTACCTTCGGCTGGCACAAGTATGCCGGCGACCAGGGGCTGATGCTTGGTATCGATCACTTCGGCGCCTCTGCCCCGGCCAAGAAATTGGCCGAGGAATATGGCTTCACCGCCGACCGGATCGCCGACCGAGTGGCCCAATACCTGGACTGACCCGCGCCGCTGCAGTGGCTGATGCGAAGCATCTTTGGAGTGCGGCGACCTGGCGCCGCTTTCCGATAGAGGCTATACAAAAGCGGGGCCAGGCCACCGCACTCCAAAGCGCCTTCGGCGCAGTTTCAAACTCAGAACCTCGGAACCCAGCACCCTCCGACTTCAGCTTTCAGCCCTCATGAATGATTCATGGCCGAATTCGCATGAATTAATCAGGAAAACGGCGCCCCGCAGGGGCGCGGGTTCTACAGTTTGCCGAGTCGGCGTAAAACCTTGAGCACATCCTCGTCGGCCGCGCCGCGCTGTCGCCCTGCCCGCTTGGCCTCGCTTTCCAGGTTGACTTGCAGTCTGGGCAGCGGCACATGCTGCTCAAGAGACTTGCGCACCCTGGCCTGAGTGTGCCGGTGGGAAACCTGGTTGAAGTCCTCGACCAGCTCCATGGGCTTGCGCGAATAGAGCACCGAAACGGTCAGGTGATACTGCTCGACCTGCGGGTTCTCGACCACGCCGAAAACCGGGCTCACGTTCTCTTTGGCGAAGTGTTCCAGAATGTCGTAGAACGGAGTTGCCGCGCCGTTCGGCGGCGCCTCCAGCAGGAACAGCGCCTCGATGGGGTTCTCCGGCGGCAGGAGGTAGGGATTGAGGTTGGCCTGGAATTGCTTTTCATAGCCTTCCTCGGGGTTGAAGGCGAAGCTGGTGTAATGGTTGAAATAGGGCTTGGCGCTGTACAGGGCGAAGTCTTCATAGTCGATGTGGCCGTCCAGCAGTCTGCACTCGTCGCCCTTGCGCGGAATCGCCCGATATTGAATCAGAGTGTCGACCAGGGCGCGGTTGTAGTCGGCCTCGGAGCTGCGGGTCTCGAACTTCAGACGATTGGAAAAGAGAAAGATGTTGCCGGTGTTGCCACTGTCGATCGCCTCGCTCAACGGGCCTTGCAGAAAGGCAATGGTGTTGTCGACGAATTCCGCCGGCTCCAGCTTGGCATAGGGCAGAATCAGGGCGAACGAGGTCTTTTCGGCCGGCGCGACATGATCGCGGCCGCTCAGTTCCGCCAGCAGGCCGGAGGCGATGCCGTTGCCGGTGCCGCCGCCGGTCGAGCAGAAGACCAGCTCGCCCTGCGCCAGATGCAGCAGCTCCTCGCGCACCGAGAGAAAGGCGTCCCTGCCGATTTGCGGATCCTTGCGCGAGCCGCGCATTTGGCCGCGCGCAGAATGGACCGTGGCCAGGATGCGCGACTCGGTCGGCAGCTTGCGCAGTTCCGCTTCCGAGACGTTGACCACCGTGCATTGGGGATCCAGTTCATAAGCCAGCTTGCCGCCGCCGCCGCCGATTCCGACTGTCATGATTGCACCTCCAGAAATTGCGATTTTTGCGGAGAATAGGTTTGGTTCAGGATCATTGATTCCAGGGCTTTCGCCCCGTACGGAGTGATATAGACGTTTTTGCGGTTGCCTTCGTCGCGGATATCGAGAAAGCGCAGAGCCTGCAGGGCTTCGACCAGAGCGGTCGCGGTTTGCTTGGTGCGGGTGATGGTCTGCGCCTTCAGGTCGTCGAAGCAGTTGGTGATGTTGTAGCGGCGCTTTCGATCTTCAGCCAGCGCCGCCCAGTAGAGGATCAGAAAATGCGCCTCCAGCAGACCCCCGACCTGCTCGCGAAACAGCTTGTGCTCGAAATCTCTTTCCACACCCACAGCGTCCTTATGATTCCTCGTTTGTTTTTACTATACTATACTTTTTTGCAGTGTCAAGCGGTCGGGGTTCTCTTTCCTACAGGGCGGCCGGTTGAACTGGGCAGGTGCCTGACCCGGATTTATACTAGTATAGTGCAGTAATTTATAGTGAAGTAAAGTATAATATACTATAATACGCCGTATCAGCGCATGATCAGACGGCTTCTGGATGAATATGCGGCACAGTATGTTCATTAACGGTTTTGGCTTCTTACCCGGTAAAGCCGTTCTGTAAAACCGCCTTCATTCTCAAAATCCCGCGCCAGGCGTTCGACCTGCCGGTCGAGCAGGGAACAGGCGACCCCGAGCAAAACCAATGCGGCGTTGGCCGAAAACTCCGGGTAGATTTTGGTGGACAAAATGGACGGTGTGGACTTGGAGGACTTGGTGGACTGGGTGGACGGCGCATCGGCTTGTCCACTGCGTCCACTCTGTCCATCGAGTCCACATTTTTTTACCGTGTCCACAATCCAGGCCGCCACCTCATCGGCGGTTTGACATCGCCGGTCAATCAATTCCTGCCGGTGCGGGTTTTCACGCTCCCATTGCACCAGTCCCCGCTGCCGCAGAAAATCTTCGTAGTCCAGTTTCAGTTCTTCCAGACTCGCCCGCGCCACCTGCGTCAGCTTCAACTCGGTTTTCTTCGAAGTCGCCGAAGCCTGCGACCCCTCGGCGATATTCTGCACCCCGCTCCGCGCCGCCTGAACCATCTGGTCCTTTGTCCGACTGAAGCGATCCACATAGCGTTCGCAAAATCGTACCGTTACATCATAACACAACTGCGCCACCTGAAAACTCTTCAGCTTGCGATAGCCGCCGTGTTTGGGAATCAGGTCGGACACGTTAGAGTTCCTCCACCGACAGGGTGCCGAGGATGAGCTGCTCGACGTGACGGGTTGCCTGCTCGCTGGGGATCATGCTTCGCCGTTCGAGCCGCTTCGCCTCCTCCATGACTTTTCCCGTGGGCGCTCGCCTTCAGGCCAGGTCCGGATGGAGTTCTTGCCTTTCCCGCCCGTCATGCTCAAATTCTCCTTCCACCTTTTTGTTGTTTGCCGCTATTCCATGGCGGCACTATAATGCCGGAAGCTTTAGCCGTAAAGTTTGTTGGCGCGTGAGATAGTAAGCCGTAAGTGAAAGGTGGAAATATCGTGCCGGTTGACGACCACGGCGACGACTACGGACTACGATTCGAGCGTACCCAATCGTCGATCGTGGTCGTCGCCGTAGTCGTGTATCGAAACTGGGGGCACTTTGCACCTGCGACTGACGCATTACGTGAGATACGGCACGGTCTTACCGCGGCGGCGGTAGGTGGATGCACTGGCCATGAACGGCGTGGGCGGCCTCCATGGTCGCTTCGCCGAGGGTGGGGTGGGCGTGCATGGCGCGGGCCATTTCGCCGGCCGTGATTTCCAGGTGCATGGCGGTGGCGGCCTCCGCGATCAGGTCGGTGGCGTGCGGGCCGACGATGTGGACTCCGAGCACCTGGTCGGTCTCGCGGTCGGCAATGATTTTGCAGAAGCCTTCGGTGGCGCCGTGAATGCGGGCTTTGCCGAGAGCCGCGAAGGGGAACTTGCCGACCCGACAGGGTTGCTGCCTCTGTTCGCACTCCTCCTCGGTCAGCCCGACCGCCCCGATTTCGGGGGCGGTGAAGATGCAGCCGGGTACCAGGGCGTCGCTGTGCCGGGAATTGCCGCCAAGGGCGTTTTCGGCGGCGACCATGGCCTGGGCGCTGGCTCGGTGGGCATACTGCACCCCGCCGACCAAGTCGCCAATCGCATAGATGCCGGCGACGGCGGTGCGACAGTGGCCGTCGACCGGCAGGAATCCCGGTTCGTCGAGCCGCAATCCGGCCTTTTCCGGTTGCAGTCCTTGCGTACAGGGCTGGCGGCCGACGCAGACCAGCATGGCGGCGGCGCGCAGGTTTTGCCCACCCACTTTTCCGGTGACTTCTCGACCGTCCGCCTTGGGTTCGCGCATGGGTTGTCCGGTCAATACCTTGATGCCGAGTTTTTTCATCGACTTGCGCACGACCGCGGCGGCTTCCGGATCGACCATCGGCAGGATTTCGGGGAGCATTTCAACCAGGGTCACCTGCACTCCGAGGCGAGCCAGCAGGCAGGCGAATTCGCAGCCGATGACGCCGCCGCCGAGAATGATCATGTCTTCGGGCAGTTCGGCCAGGTTGAGCGCCTGGGTCGAGTAGTGGACATTGTCGGCCTGCGGGACAAATCCGGGCTTGGCGCTGCGGCTGCCGGTGGCCACAATTGTCCGTTCCGCTTCGATGGTCTGGGCGACCTGGGCTTCGGCTATCTGAAGCTGGCGCCTGGAGTCGAAGCTGCCAATGCCCTTGAATACGGTTACCTGATTGGCCTTGAGCAGGCCGGCGATTCCCTGTCGCAGTTCCTTGACAATCTTGTTTTTGCGACTGAGCATGGCGGGCCAGTCGGGGGTGATTTCCCCCTCGGCCTTGACTCCGAAGTCGGCGGCGCGGCGCATTTGCTCCAGCAATTCCGCCGACGCGATCAGGCTTTTGGTCGGAATGCAGCCGCGATTCAAGCAGGTGCCGCCAAGTTCGGCCTTTTCGACCAGGGCGACTTTGGCTCCGAGCTGGGCGCCGCGGATGGCGGCGACATAGCCGCCGGGGCCGCCGCCGATGACTGCGAGATCGAATTTCTGCATGGTTGCTACTCCCTGGTTGTTTCGCGGGGAATGCCGGTTTCGCGTTCCCACAGCGAGATGTTCTGCAAACGGTTCTTGATTGCGTTGACAAAGCGGGCGGCGGTCATGCCGTCGACCACGCGATGGTCGGCGCTGACCGTGATTTTCATCATATCGCGGACGGCGATCTCGCGATTCGCCAGGACAACCGCCTGCGGCTGAATCGAGGAGACTGCGAGGATCGCACTTTCGCCGGGATTGATGATCGCGCTGAAATTCTCGACACTGGCCATTCCCATGTTGGAAACCGTGAAGGTGCCGCCCTGCATATCCCCCGGCTTCAGTTTCTGGTCGCGAGCCAGGTTGGCCAGGCGGCGGGCGTCGTCGTGCAGTTCGTCGAGGGTTATGCGGTCGGCATCGCGCACCACCGGCACGACCAGCCCTTGTTCGACATTGACCGCCATGCCCAGGTTGACGCGGCTGTGCCGGCGCACTTTGACCTGATCTTCGACGACGCTGTTGACGGCCGGAAATTCACGCAGGCTCAGAGCGCTGGCTCGCAGGATGAAGTCGTTGAAGCTCAAGGCGAATCTCTGCTCTTTGAGAAGCTTGCGATAGGCGCTCAGCTCGCTCATGTCGACCGCGACCGTGACATAGAAGTGGGGGATGGTCTGTTTCGACTGCTGCAGGCGGCGGGCGATGGTCTGGCGCATTTTGCTCATTGGCCTGGGCTGTTCGGCGAGGGCTCGGCGCACGTCGTCGATGGTGATTCTGCCGGCGGTTCCGCCGCCGCGCAGGCCAACGATCGAAAGCTTGTGCCGGGCGGCCAGATTGCGGGCGGCCGGGGTGATCGCGATCCGGTCATACTCGATTTCCTTGAGGTAGGCGCGAACGTCGCGCTCGACTACGCGGCCGCCGGGGCCGCTGCCGGTGACCTGGCGCGGCTCGATCAGATATTCGCCGGCAATCTTTTTCGCCCGCGGCGAGATCTTGAAGCGGGCGGGGGCGGACGCTTCGGTCTTTGGCGGGGCGGCGGATGTCGGCGGCTCCGGCTGGGGCTCGGCGCTCTTGACCGGCGGTTTGGCCGCCGCCGATGGTTTGCCGGTCGCAGGCGGGGGCGGAGTCTTTTTCGGCGGCTCCCCGGCCGGTTCGGGCGCGGCCTTGATTTCCGGAATTTTCTCGCCGGGCTCGCCGATCACCGCGGCGATCGCCATCACCGGCACCTCTTTGCCCTCGGGCACCACTATTTTCAGCAGGCTGCCTTCGAACTGCGATTCGACTTCGAGCACCGCCTTGTCGGTTTCCACCTCGAACAGAATGTCGCCTTTGGCGACTTGATCGCCCTCTTGCTTGTGCCATTTGACGATCGACACGGTCTCTTCGGACTGTCCCAGCTTGGGGATCGGTACTTGCGTTGCCATGATAGAGGATTCTCCTTGCCGGTGTCGGAATTAAAGCAGGCTCCGAGCCGCTTCGACGATGTCGTCGAGGCTCGGCAGAAAGGCCATTTCCAGCGAGTGGGCCTGTGGCGCGATGCCGTTTTTGGCTCCGATCTTGAGCGGGGGCGCGTCCAGCCAGTCAAAGCATTCGGCCGTGATTTTGGCCACGATCTCGCCGCTGAAGCTGCCGATGTCAACCGCCTGGCTGACGACCAGGCAGCGGCCGGTCTTGCGCACCGATTCGTAGATCGCCGTCTCGTCGAGCGGCACCAGAGTGCGCAAGTCGATCACTTCGATGCTGGCGCCCGCTTCGGCCAACTGGTCGGCGGCCTGCACGGCGTCAATGACCGCCGGCCCCCAGGCGACGATGGTCAAATCGTCGCCGCGGCGCTTGATCGCGGCTTCGCCGAACGGAATCAGGTATTCCTCGGCCGGGGTCGGGCTCTTCTCGTTGTACAGCAGTTGGCTTTCCACGAACATCACGGGATTGTTGTCGCGAATCGCGGTTTTCAGCAGACCCTTGGCGTCGTAGGCGTTGGAGGGGTAGACCACGCGCAGGCCGGGAATATGGCAGAAGACCGATTCCAGGGATTGCGAATGCTGGCCGCCATAGCCCTTGCCGCCGCCGACACTGACCCGATAGACCAGGGGCACCTCGACCGCGCCCCCGACCATGTAGTGCCATTTGCCGGCCTGGTTGGCGATCTGGTCGGAGGCCATCAGGGCGAAGTCCATATACATCAGTTCGGCAACCGGCCGATAGCCGGTCATCGCCATGCCGACGGCGGTGCCGCAGATGCAGGCTTCGGAGATCGGAGTGTTGAAACAGCGGTCGCGACCGAAGGTTTCGAGCAGCCCCTTGGTCAGCTTGAAGGCGCCGCCGTAGTCGGCCACATCCTCGCCATAGCAGACGACGCGGGCATCGCGCGCCATTTCCTCGATCAGGGCTTCCTTCAAGGCGTCGCGGCAGGTGACGTTGTCTTCCTCGTCGCGCTTGATCTTCGGCGCCTCTTCGAATTGCCGGGGCTTTGCGAACTCCGCCGGAACCTGGTCGCAGCGGGTGTCGGTGTACAGGTACTTGATCACTTCGGCCGGTTCGGGATCCGGCGAGTCGGCGGCTCTTCGGGCGGCTCGCGCATTGCGCTCCGCCACCTTGGCCTCAAGTTCGGCCAATGCCTTCTCGCCGGCCGCTTTGGCGGCCAGCAGAGCCTTGCGGAAGACGGGCAGGGGGTCGACCTGGCGCCAGCGCGCCTCTTCGTCGCGCGTGCGATATTCATTGCGCGGATCGGAGAGCGAATGGCCGTAATAGCGATAGGTGTCGAATTCGAGCAGAACCGGGCCGTCGCCGGCTTGAATCAGGCGGCGCGCCCGGGCAATCGCGTCGCGCACGGCCAGGGGGTTCATGCCGTTGACCACTTCCGCGTGCATGTTGTTCAGGCTGAAGCCGGCGGCGCGCCGAGCCAGGTAGTCGACACCGAAGACTTCGCCTTCGGCCCGACCGGTCATGCCGAAGTGGTTGTTGCAGATGCAGTAGATGATTGGCAGCCCGAATTGGTGCTGGGCGATCGGGCCGGTAAACTGCTCCTGCGCGGCCCAGTTCAGGGATTCGAGCACGACCCCGTTGGCGTAGGCGCCGTCGCCGGCAAAGCAGGCGACCAGGCGGTCGCGCTGGTCGCGCAGGCGCAGGGTCATGGCGGCGCCGGTGGCGATCGGAACCCCGCCGCCGACAATCGCGTTGGCGCCGAGGTGGCCGACCCGGAAGTCGGCGATATGCATGCCGCCGCCGCGCCCCTTGCCGTAGCCGGCTTCCTTGCCGAACAGCTCCGCGATGGTGCGGAACACGTGATCCTCCATCACGGCTTCGCGCAGAGCCTCGCCGCTCAGCTCGGCGCACTCCGGGCAGCGCCGGCGCAGGCCGGTCATGTCCATGGCCTGGATGGCCGCCACTCCCTTGGCGATCGATTCGCCGTGCCCGCGGTGGGTGGAGGTGATGTAGTCTGCGACTCCGAGTTCCGAGCAGATGCCGGCGGCGGTCGCCTCCTGTCCGATCGAAAGATGGGTGGGGCCGCGGTATTCGTAGTCGCTGAGCGCTTCGTAGGCTCCGGTGCGGGTTTTCAGGATCATCTCTTCGAATTCGCGAATCGTCAGCATGCTCTCGTAGAGGGCGAGAGCGCCGGCTTTGTCGAGGTTGCCGCTTTTCAGCTCCTTGGCCAAGTCGGCCGCGTAGGCATAGGCGGGAATATCGGGGAAGGACAGGGTTTTGGGGGTGAATTCCGGGGTGGAATCGCTGTAGTAGTTCTGCTTTTTACTCATGGTCAATCTCTCGCTTGTCTGGGTTGGTCTCTGCCGCGACTACGACTTCGAGGCCGCGGGCGGTCAATTCGTCGCGCAATTCCGGGTCGATCCGGTCGGTGACCAGAATGTCGATATCCTCAAGCCGGCCGCTGCGGGCGAAGGACGGTACGCCCAGTTTGCCGCTGTCGGCCAGCAGGATCACTTGATTGGCTCGCCGCATCGCGCGTTCCTTGGTGAAGGCTTCGCTGGCGTCGGTGGTGGTGATGCCGTCTTCCAGGGTGAAGCCGATGGTTCCCATGAACGCCTTGTCGACATGCACGCTGTCGATTACCGAGGCGGTCAGCGGCCCCACCAAAGTGCGGCTGAGCGGGCGAAATTCGCCGCCGACCAAAATCAGGCGATGCGGCGAGTTCATCAGTTCGGCGGCCGCAATCAAAGAATTGGTGACCACGGTCAAATCCTGGCGCTGATCAAGCCGGCGCACCAGGGTCAGGACGGTGCTGCCGCCGTCAAGATAGATTTTTTCCTTGTCCCCGACCAGCCGCAAAGCGGCTTCGGCGATGCGGCTTTTGGCCTCGCTGTTCAGCGACTGCTTGTCCTGAAACAGCGGCTCCTTCCGATTCATGTCTTGCAGGGTGGCGCCGCCGCGAACCCGAAACAGAAGTTTGCGCTCGTGCATGGCCTGCAAGTCGCGCCGGATCGTGGCCGGCGAAACTCCGAGCCGCTGGCACAGCTGGTTGACGCTCATCACATTGTTTTGGCGCAGCAGATGCAGAACTCGCTGTTCGCGTTCGGCATTCAACAGCCTGGGCTCGCCCTGTTTCATTGCGAAACCTCCGACAACGATTGCTTGAAACGGTAAAGTAATCACTTTCGGTCGCTTGTCAAGCGGTTTCGATCAAATCCGAGCAAGCGGGATGCCGGCTTGCAATTTCGCGAGTCTGAGAATATAATAAGGCTTTGCCGGGGAGTCTGGTATTGAACCAGGACAAAAACGGCAAAACCAGATTTTTTTAAAAAGTGACAACCCTGTTGTTTCGGGAAATTGCAAATGGCAGAAAAACCGCGCATTCTGGTAGTCGACGATGAAGTCAGCATTGTCGAGGTGCTCAAGGCCTTGCTGAGACGCGAGGGCTACGATGTGACCACGGCCAACGATGGCGAGGAGGCTTTGCAGGTCTTGCGCGAAGAGAAGTTCAATCTTCTGATCACCGACATTCGGATGAAGCGGATGGATGGGGTGACCTTGCTGCGCATGGCGCTGGAGATGCAGGAGCATTTGGCGGTGATCGTGGTGACCGCCTATGCCACGGTCGACACGGCGGTGACCGCGATGCGGGCGGGCGCCTTCGACTATGTCTGCAAGCCTTTCAAGATCGACGAGCTGCTGCTGACCGTGCAGCGGGCGCTGACCTACGAACAGGCTTTGCAGGAGAATGAAATTCTCAAGGAAAACCTGCGAAGCAGCTATCACTTCGACAATCTGGTCGGCGACAGCTCCAGCATGCTCAAGATCTACGGCATGATTGAAAAGGTGGCCCGCACCGACAGCACGGTTCTGATTCTGGGCGAGAGCGGCACCGGCAAGGAGCTGGTGGCGCGAGCTTTGCACAACAGCAGTCGGCGGCGGGAAAAGCCGTTTGTCGCGATCAATTGCGCGGCTTTGCCCGAGACCTTGCTGGAGTCCGAGCTGTTTGGCTATATCAAGGGCGCCTTCACCGGCGCCAACAAATTCAAGAAGGGTCTGTTCGAGAGTGCCCACGGCGGCACCTTGCTGCTCGACGAAGTGGGCACGATCCCGCTTGAAATGCAGAGCAAGCTGCTGCGGGTTCTCGAGGAGCGGGAAATTCGGCCGGTTGGCTCGACCAAGAACATTCCGATCGACGTGCGCATTCTGGCCGCGACCAACGACAGCCTGGAGCAGCGGTTGGCGACCAACGAGTTCCGCGAGGACTTGTACTATCGTCTGAGCGTCATTCCGATCGAGCTGCCTCCTCTGCGCGAGCGCAAAAGCGATGTTCCTCTGCTGGTTCGGCATTTTCTGCGCCGGGTCAAGGAGCAGGAGGGGCAGGAGTTTTCGATCGACAGCATCTCGATGCGGGTTCTGGAGGCCTATTCCTGGCCGGGCAATGTAAGGGAGCTGGAGAATGTGATCAATCGCGCCGTCGCCTTGTGCGAGAATGGGCACATAACCCTGCTTGACCTTCCGGACAACCTCCAGGCGTTCGCCGGCGAGCACGACTTTTCGGAACCGGTCGACCATGATGCCGAAAGGATGCGCGGGATTTCGCTCAAGGCCTTTCTGCGGGCCAAGGAGAAGGACTACATTGAATACGTTCTCGAACAGTGCGAGGGCGACAAGGAAGCGTCGGCGCGGGCGCTCGGAATCAGCCTCGCCACCTTTTACCGAAAGCTGGGCGGCGCCAATGCGTAGGTTTTTGATTCGGACAGGGAAATGGTGGATGCCGCTGGCCTTGGCGCCATTGGTTGCGACCTTCGGCTGTGCGGCGCGCGGCTGGTTCGCCAAAGCGCCTCCGGAGAAGGTGCTGTCGCTGCATGAAATCGTCTATCAGGCGATCGACGGCGAGCGGCTGACCGTACTGGTTCCGCAGGACTTGGCCGATGTGGAGATCAGAGTTCGCCGTTTCCCGGTTCTGCATTCGCGCCAGATCGAGGCCATGGAAGTGGTGCGCGGCCATTCCGCCCCGGTGGCTTTGCGACTTTATCTCGACCATCGCGGGCAGCGGCTTTGGACGCAGGCCCAGGCCGAGTATATGGGCCGGCCGCTGGCGCTGGCGGTCGATGGCCGCATTCTGTTTGTCTGGACGGTTCCCCCCCTGCCCCGGAGCGGCGGGGTTCGCAGTCTGGTGATCGACGGCCCATGGGATCGCGAGGAGGCTCTGGAGGTGGCCGCGCAGGCCAGTCGCAACTATCAATTGCTTAATTAAGTAGAGCGGTATATTTTGAACATCGAGCGCTTGGAAGAGTTGATTGTCGAGATCGCGGACGGCGGCCGGGGGGCGGTCGCCGCCTTGCAGGCAGCCTTGTCGGAAATGCCCGAGCAAAGCCTTCAGCAGCTCGCCTCGAAAGAGCGCGAACGCTGGAGCGAGGCGGTCGAGATAATCCTGACAGACGAACCCGAAAGCTGTTTTCGGCCGTCTGCCGACTTGCTCCATGAATTCCTGCGCATCGGCTATGACAGTCCGCGGCTGCGCGACCGTCTGGCCGATCAGGCGAGGGTCTGTTTTTCCGAATACCCGGATCCGGCCGGGCTGCTGCTGGCGCTCGGCATTCGCAATGCCGCAGTGGCGGGGCGGAAGATTCCAAGCCGCTGGCGGCTGTTTGAACATACGAGCGAGGGCAATTTGTGCTGCCATCCGCATCATGGCCGGGGATCGATTCTGGAAATCGACGGACTGGGCAATGAAGTCCGGGTTCACTTCGAGCGCACCATTGGATTTTCGCTCTCGGTCTATCTTGAGAAGTTCCACTTGATTCGGCACGGATCCCTGGTTTCCGAATTGATTCAGAACCGTCGGGAATGGGCGGAAGTGGCGGATATGGAGCGCGGCGAACTGCGGCGACAGCTGGCCGATTCCTTTTTTCCGGCCGTCGAGTCGGATTTGATTTTTCGACGGTGTCTGGTTTCCGGGGCGGTCGGCGAACGCGAGTTCGAGGCTTGGTGCGAACAGGCGGCCAAAGCGGCCGACGAGCGTGAGTTGCCGGTAGCAGTCGCAGCCGGGGGCGGGGTGGAGCGAGAGTTGAAGGACACCCGCAGCCTGCAGGAACTGAAGGAGATTTTGAGCGCGGCTTCACCGCCTGCCCCAAGTCAGCCCGAGGTCGAGGCGCTGAACCGGCTGCTGCAGACGGCGGCTTCACGACCGGAGCAGGCGGCGATTTTGGCTGAAACCCTGCTCTTGCTGGCCGAACGCTTCGACTGGCCACAATGGCTTTCCGAATCGATCGGGCAACTGGGTCAGGCGGCGGCGGTCTGGCATGACACCGACCTTTTTGTCGAAGTTGCCGATGGGCTGCCCGCCAAGTCCCTGCCTGATTGGTTTAGGTTGACCGGAGAGGCGGTCGGAGCCGAAGCCATGGGCGAGCTTTGTCTCCGGCTGCCGCTGAAGAGCTGGCTGGCGGCCGACCGGGTTCTGGCGCGGCTGACCGGCGACAAGAGTTTCTTTATGACGCGGGCGGCGACTGCCGTTGGCGGGCGGGCTTCCGCCGACCTGGTGGTTTGGCTTTGGCAGCGGGGAAGCGGCGAGGAGAGGGCGGCAATCGGCGATTCGTCGGTGATTTTTCGCGCCTTGGCCCGCCATGCGCGCGGCTCCTTTCTCAAGGCTCAGCGCCAGTTGCGCAGCCTGCTGCTGCAAGACGAAGATTTTCAGCGATTCCTGATGAACGACGGGGAGCCGGCGGCGATCGGCCGCCTGGTCAACTGTGTGCGCAACTACGGTGAAGTCCTGGAAGCCGGGGAGCGGCAAAGTCTGCTGGTTCGGTTTGCCCGTCTCTATCCGGAAGCCCGCAAGTTGATCGAGAAGCGTCCGCGCCGAGCGGCGGACGCGGACGGCGAATCGAGCGGCGGCGAAGTTGTGACCTCGACCAGGGGCTACGAAAAGCGGCGGCGTGAACTGCACGACATCGTGCGGAAACGGATTCCGGCCAACAGCCGCGCGATCGCGCATGCTCGCAGCTACGGCGATCTGCGGGAGAATGCCGAGTACAAGGCGGCCAAGGAGGAGCAGGGACACCTGATGGCCAGGCGGGCGGAGCTGGAAGTGGCGCTGAAACAGGTCAAGCCCACCAACTTCGACCATGTCGTCAATCCATCCCGGGTGGTGCCCGGATGCACGGTGCGACTGCGCCTGGAAGACGGCGAATCGCGCCAGTTCCATGTTCTGGGCTGCTGGGACAGCGACCCCTACCGGGAGATGGTCGCCTATGAAACCCCGCTGGGGCGGGCTCTGCTCGGCAAAATCGCCGGAGACCGGGTGGAAACCCCGATGGGCGCGGCTGAAATCGAGGCGGTTTCCGGGCTCGATCAGGCCATGCGCGAATGGGTTTCCACGGTCGATGATTTGTAAAAAGACCTCTTCCGCCTATATTACACCACCTGATACAGCAAGCAACACAACAAGGAGTAAAATTATGGCAATCAAAGTTGGCATCAATGGCTTCGGACGAATCGGCAGGCTGGTTTTTCGGGCCGCCTGCGAGCGGGACGACATCGAGATCGTGGGGATCAACGATCCGTTCATCGACCTCGACTACATGGTTTACATGCTCAAGTACGACACGGTGCATGGACGCTTCAGCGGCGCCGCGGAAGTTCGCGACGGCAAGTTCGTGGTCAACGGCAAGGCGATCGCCAAGTACGACGCGATGAATCCCGCTGAAATCGGCTGGCAGGCCTGCGGCGCCGAGTATGTCGTCGAATCGACGGGTGTGTTCCTGACCAAGGAAAAGGCGCAGGGCCACCTGGACGCCGGCGCCAAGTACGTGGTCATGTCGGCGCCTTCCAAGGACGATACGCCGATGTTTGTGATGGGTGTCAACCAGGACAAGTATGTCAAGGGCACTGCCTTTGTCTCCAACGCCTCCTGCACCACCAACTGTCTGGCTCCCCTGGCCAAGGTGATGCATGACAACTGGGGAATCCTCGAAGGACTGATGACCACGGTTCACGCCACCACCGCGACCCAGAAGACGGTGGACGGACCGTCGGCCAAGGATTGGCGCGGCGGCCGAGCCGCAGCCGGCAACATCATCCCCTCGAGCACCGGCGCCGCCAAGGCGGTCGGCAAGGTGATTCCCGAGTTGAACGGAAAATTGACCGGCATGGCCTTCCGGGTGCCGACCCTGAACGTGTCGGTGGTCGATTTGACCTGCCGCTTGGCCAAGCCCGCGACCTACGAGGAGATCAAGGCCGCGATGAAAAAGGCGGCCGAGGGCGAGCTCAAGGGCATTCTCGGCTACACCGAGGACGACGTGGTCTCCAGCGATTTCGTCGGCGAGGTTCGCACCAGCGTCTTCGACGCCGGCGCCGGCATCCAGCTCAGCGACAACTTTGTCAAGGTGGTGAGCTGGTACGACAACGAGTGGGGCTATTCCAACAAGGTTCTCGACCTGGTCGCCCACATGGGGCAGGTCAACGGGTAAGAGTCGGGAGAACGGTTCGGTCGAAGGCTGGGGTCGGCACAAACCCTTGTCCGACGATCGATATTTCTCGCCTCGCGACATGTGGCGCTGCAACAACTCGCGCCAATGATTCGAGGGTTTAATAATCTGACTCTCGACAGTCTTTGCAGATCCGGCTCGGCCTCGAGTCGGATCTGCTTTTTTTGGGACTCTTCACGGAGGCTCTTTCTCAAAACGAATGGGTTGTTAATAGTTTTTTCTTAGATTTTGTGGGTAACAGCTTGGTTTCAGGTGTTAGGTGTCAGGTTTCAGGTGTCAGGAGAGAATAATGGCAGAAAGCACCTATATGGCCATGCTCAAGAAATACATATCGCAAGAAACCTTGCACCAGTATAGAGATCGCTACCAGGAATGTGTACGCATGCTCAATGGTCTGGAGAAGACGCTCGAAAAGAAAATTCCGGTCAGCGACCGGCGTTGGCATGTAGAGGAAGACCACGTCGCGTGC
>SLSR01000071.1 GCA_007130365.1 Lentisphaeria bacterium | reverse complement strand
TTTTGCGATCGAACCCGGCCGCCTTGCTTTTGATTGCATGGAAATCGGCGGCGGCAACCGGCGCATGGCCGATGCCGAGCCTGATTCTGCGGAACCGATGGCGCAAAGGCGATACTTGCTGATCGGAATGCTGCGCGAGCGGCGGGACGCGATCGTGGCTATGCTGGAGGCGGCCGGTTTGGTTGCGGAGTCGATCACGCCAACCTTGCTGGCTTTAGTTGACGGATTGAAGCCGGAGGCGACCGAGTGCGGATTTCTGCATCTGACCGATGAACGGGCGGAAATCGCGATACGGAAAGGCGGCAAGGTTCATGGATTGCGCCATATCGCGGCCTGGAGCGATGGAGAGGGCATCCTTTCAGGCCATAGACTAAACCTTCTGACCGATGAAGTGAGGCGTTGGGCGGCAAGCCTGTCGTTGTCATGCGCAGGTAAAGAATGGCGGCTCTTTGTGGTCAGCGACAGCACGCTGGGCGAGCGTGTCGGCCGTCAGGTCGGGGAGGCGCTTTCCTGGCCCGTCGAGTTCCTGGCTCCGAACCCTGGAGGACACGGCTCTATCCCCGGTGCGGAAGGCGGCTTTGCCGATGCCCTTTCCCTGTCGGCTATGGGATTGCCGGAACGGCGGCCGCCCGTCGACTTGCTGAATTCCCGGTTGTCGGCGGAACCTTCGGATGGCGGAGTCCGCACCTGGCTGAAGTCGGCGGCGGCGATGCTTCTGGCCGGTGGTTTGATCTTGATTTTATGGTCTGCTCGCGCCCGCGAGCAGCGCGAAGTACGAGACCTGCAAAGGCGTCTTTCGGACTTGAGCGAGGAGCTGGCCGCCGCCGATGATTTTGCCGTTCGCTATACTCGATGGCTGGACTGGACCGAGCATCGGCCGCGCTTTCTCGAGGCGCTGCGGAGTCTGGCCCTGGCGATCCCGGTCGAGGAGCCGCTGTGGCTGGGCAATCTGATTGTCGATGGAAACATGGGGATGGTGATGGCGGGGCGAGCCGACAGCGAACGGGCGGTTTTGAACACGCTCGAGAGCTTGCGCCGTACCCCGGCATTTCGGGAGGTCGGCCTGCTCTACTTGCGCGAAGCCGGGTCGGCCAGTGGTGGCGGCGAGGTGGTGTTTTCGATTTCTCTGCGCCAGGCATCGCCTTTCGACCGAGGGCTGGAGCCGTGAAGCGGAGATGGTATGATTTTACCGGATAGGTCTGGGAGATTTGGTTGCGATGATAATATCGAAACGAGAAAGAGTGGTCGGGCTGCTTGCTGTGCTGGTGGTTTTACTGCTGCTCGGCGACCGGCTGATCGTTTCCCCCTGGCGGGCCGCAGGACGCGAGCTGCGAAGTCGGCGCGAAGCCTTGCTCGACGAATGGTCGCGAGCCCGGCGTTCGATCGAAAGGCATCGCCAATTGCAGCCGGTATGGCAGGAGATGATTGAGAGCGATCGCTTGCAGACCGACCGGGCGGCGCTCGAAAGCCGGGTCTTGCACGCCTTGCGCGAATGGGCCGAGCAGGCGGGCTTCTCGCTTACCTCCACCCGGCCGGAGCGCATGGTCGAACACGACGGCATGACCGAAGTGGTCTTTCAAGCCTCGGGCCATGGCGGCCTGGTCGCCGCGGCTGAGTTCATGCGCCGTTTGGAGAGCGCGGATCTGCCGGTGAGGATTGTCGATCTGCAGTTGACTGCACGCGGCGATGGCCGAGACGATTTGCAGGTGCAGTTGCGGATTTCGAGCCTGTTCGCGAGGGAGAAGCCATGAATGGAGCATTGCGCAGCCTGGGTTTTGGCGGGCTCTATGGGGTGTCGACTCTGTTTTGGTGCCTTCTATGGGTTCTGGGGCCGACCACTCTGGCCAAGGCCGATTCGGCAGGTCAAGACGCGAGTCGCCAGCATTACCAGGTATTTCGGGAGCGCAACCCGTTTGTGCGCCACCGGCAGCGTCCGGCCGAGGAATTGATCTCGCTGCCGCGAAGCGAGCCGCGCCCGCCGGAGCGGGACGAGGGTTATTTGGTCTTGCGGGGGATCGTGCAGGTCGACGGAGAGTTTGGGGCTTTGATCGAGGACATTCGCACCGGCGTAGTCCAGCGCTATCGCTTCGGCGACTCGCCGGGGCGGGGGCAAATTGTCGGAATGACCATTGATTCCGTGACTGTCGCGGACGGCGACCATCGGCTTGAGATTTATTTGGGACGCAATCTGGAGGGTGCGGCTGCGCCGTCCGCCGCCGCCAGTCAGCCCGGAATGTCCGGAAGTGAAGCCGTCCGCTCCACTTCTGCCGCCCCGGAGGCGGCTTCGGATAGTCGACGGGCGATCATCGAACGCTTGCGGCAGCGCCGCCAAGAGGAAACTATGCCATGAAAAACAAATTCAACAGTGGGTGTCGGCAACTGAAAGACTGCTTCGGCAGAGGCGGCCGGATCAGGTCGGGCGTAGCCGGCTTGCTCATTCTGGCCTGGTTGGCCGATCCGGGCTCCATGCAGGCGGCGGAATCTGCCGGGGCGGTGGACAGCGCAATCGTGGAGAGCGAGATGCATGCCGAGGCAATATTCAACTTCAAGGACGCTTCGCTGGACGCGGTACTTGAATTTCTCTCGGAACATGCCGGCTTTGTCATTGTCCGCACGGTTCCGATCGAGGGGAGGGTGACCTTGGTCGGCAAACAGGCATTGAGCCCGGAGGAGGCAGTGGAAGTGCTCAACGCCGTTCTCATAGACAAGGGATATGCGGCAATTCAAAGCAATCGCATTTTGCGCATTGTGCCGTTGGCCGAGGCTCGCCGAATGAATGTGCCGGTGCGCAGCGGTTTGGATCCGGGGCAAATGGAGGGCGGTGAAAGGATGGTGACCCAGGTCATGCCCTTGCGCTATGTCGAGGCCGGGCGGTTGCGGCAGGATATCGCCTCGCTGATCCCGCCCTATGCCGATCTTGCCTCGAACGCCGGCAGCAATACGCTTATCCTGACCGATACCGAGGCCAACATAAAAAGGATTGCCGAAATTGTCCAAGTGCTCGACACGCATTTGGGGGCAGTCGCGGAAATCAGAGTGTTCCCCTTGCGCTATGCCAATGCGGGCAACGCGGCTCGACTGGTCAACGAAATCTTCAGTGAGGACGCCGCCACCGCGCCAACGGCGACCCGCGCCGCCGCCTGGGCGGCGGCGCGCCGGTTCCGAACCCAG
>SLSR01000144.1 GCA_007130365.1 Lentisphaeria bacterium | reverse complement strand
TTCCTTAATGTTTTTATTTGTTGTTTGATTGAATTGGCGTGGGAACGCCCGCATTTTTTTCGTCGAGCAGATATCTAAGCTTGTCGAGTGCGGCGTATTGAATTTGCCGCACGCGCTCTCTGGTCAGGCCAATCAGCTCGGACAATTGATCCAGAGTCCATGGTCGACCGCCATCCAATCCGAAACGACGTAAAATAATGGTTCTTTCCCGTTCATCAAGTTGTTCGACCATGGAAAGCAATGATTCGTAGGTTTCCGCTTCCGCCACCACCTCGTCGGGGACCTCGGAACTGTCGTGCAGCACGACATCCTCGAACTTGCCAAGCTCCCCCTGCTTGAGCAGTTCGTGCAGCGAGAAGCTGCTGGTTGCGGTTCGCTGCAGCACCTTGACGGTGCGTTCGGAGAAGTTGAGTTCCCGAGCGATTTCGGCGCTGCTTGGATCGCGGCCCAACTCTTCGGCGAGCAGGTTCCTCGCGTTCCTTATCTTGCTCAGCTTGCTGGCCGACTGAACCGGAATGCGAATTGTGCGCCCCTGGTTGGTGATGGCGCGCCGGATTGACTGCTTGATCCACCAGGCGGCGTAGCTGCTGAACTTGGCGCCTTTGCCCGGGTCGAATTTCTCGGCTGCCCGCATCAGCCCGACGTTGCCTTCCGCGATCAGATCGATCAGGGGCAGGCCGAAGCTTTTGAAGTCGTGCGCAATCTTGACCACGAGCCGCAAATTGCAGGTGATCAGAATATGCCGCGCCTTGACATCGCCCTCGGCGATTCTTGCGGCCAGCTCGGTCTCTTCCTGGCGGGACAGCAGTGGGAGTTTGCCGACATCTTGCATGTAGGACTTCATCGCATCGTTTTTCAGCGGCATGCCAATGGTCTCCAAGTTCATTTTGAATGATAAAATAGTCGATATTTCAAAAAAAACAGGCGAATTGGAAAAAATCCCGCAAATTGCTATTTTCAGCGTAACATGTCAAAGCAAACAAACAATTGGCGGAAAGTCTTGTTCCGGCGCTTGCCGGCCGGCGCGGGCGGGCCGCCGCTGACCGTCGCAATCCTGGACAATCCGGAACTTGTCGGCCTGCTGGCGGTCGCAGTGGCGGCACGCCATTCGCGTCTGTGCATGATTGCGGCCGACAGTGCTTTGGCCGAGGCGTGGGCCGAGGGGCTCGAACAGTTTCAGGCTTTTCTCCGAAGGCCCCCGCTCGATTTGGTGGCCGTCCCGGAATTGCGTGGCGAACGCCGCAGTTGGATTCCCGAAAACGAAGCTTTGCGGGCGGCCGCGATGAGCCATGCCCTGAGCGGGCGGCCGGGGGTCTATATCGGCTCGGCCACGGCTTTTGCCAGCCCGGCACCGCTGCCGGAAAGCTTTGTCCAGACCCGTTTTTCGGTGCGGTGTGGCGATTCGGCGAGCCTTGACGGGCTGATCGGAAAGTTGGTCGATCTGGACTATGACAGCGAAGTGGAGGTGTCGATTCCCGGGGAATTTTCCCGGCGCGGCGGCATCGTCGATATTTTCTCTCCGCTCTATGAATATCCCGTGCGCCTCGAGTTCTTTGGCGATCAGGTTGAAACTCTGCGGTTTTTCGATCCGCGGACGCAGCGTTCGATTCGCGAGTGTCGAGAGATCGAAGTGGTGCCGCGCGGAGAGAGGATCGTCGGGGAGTCCGCCGCCGAAGCCTGCTTCTTTGACTATCTGGATCCGGAAACGGTTCTTCTGGTCTGCCGGCCGCGAGTGGTCGAGGAGCATTTGCATCAGTTTGTCGAGCCGGAGATCGTCGGCCGATGGCAATGCCTGGCCGAGCGATGGTCGGAGCGGACAATTGTGGCGGCTCCTCCGGAGGAGGTCGACCGCAACCGTCGGTCGGTTGTCGAGGTGGACTGGGTTTCACTGGCCGGTAACCCCGGGTTCGGGGAGTCTTTGGATATTGGTGCCGAGTCGGGCTTGTTGCATTGGCAGATTCTGCGGGCCAATCTGCAGCGCTGGCGGGAGCTGGGAATCCGGGTGGTGGCCGCCTGCGGCAATCGCGGCGAGGCGGAGCGTTTCCGGGAAATGCTGGCGGCGGATTCGAAGTGCCGCGAATTGTCGATTGAGATCACGGCTGATCGGCTGCCCGGAGGAGTATATCTGCCGGGCGACCGGCTGGCGATTCTCGGCGACCGCGAAATTTTCGGCAAGACAACCGGCTCCGCGGCGGTTGTCGGGCGCCGCCGCTACCGCTCCAATTATCGGGTCGGCGACGACCAGGCCTTGCAGGAGGGCGAATTGGCGGTTCACGCCATCCAGGGGATTGCGATCTACCATGGCATTCGCGAGATTGAGAGCAACGGCTTGCTGCAGGAGGTGGTCGAGCTTGAATTTGCCGATCGGGCTCGGTTGCTGGTACCCTTGGAGCAGACTTGGCTGATCGGTCGCTATGTCGGCGGCACCCGCCGGCCGCCGCCGCTCAGCCGACTCGGCGGCGCCGCCTGGAAAAAGGCTCGCGAGGCGGCCGCCGATTCGGCCTGCGATCTGGCCGCCGAGCTGATCAGGCTTGAAGCTTTGCGGAAAGGCGGGACAGGCTTCTGCTTTCGTGAAGATCCCAACTGGGAACGATCCTTCGCGGCCGCCTTTCCCTACACGGAAACTCCGGACCAGGGTCGGGCGATCGGGGAGGTGCTGGCGGACATGGAGAAGCCCGAGCCCATGGACCGCCTGCTTTGCGGCGATGTCGGCTATGGCAAGACGGAGGTGGCGATGCGGGCCGCCTTCCGCGCCGTAGCCAACGGCCGCCAGGTGGCGGTTCTGGTGCCGACCACCCTGCTGGCGCAGCAGCATTTCTATGCCTTTCGCGAAAGAATGGCGGAATATCCGGTCAATATCGAGATGCTGAGCCGGTTTCGGGGAGCCGGCGAACAGCGCAAGATCCTGGAGCGTCTGGCCGAAGCCAGGGTCGACATTCTGATCGGCACCCATCGGCTTTTGCAGAAGGATGTGGCCTTTGCCAATCTTGGACTGATTGTCATCGACGAGGAGCAGCGGTTTGGAGTCAAGGACAAGGAAAGGCTGAAGGGAATGCGGGCCAGCGTCGACATTCTGACCATGACCGCGACTCCGATTCCGCGCACTCTGTACTTCAGCCTCAGCGGAATTCGCAACCTAAGCACGATCGCCACCCCCCCGGCCGAGCGTCTGCCGGTCACTACTGTGGTTGCACAGCGCGACGACGCGCTGGTCAGGCGCGCGATCATGCGGGAGATCGAGCGCTCCGGACAAGTCTTTTTTCTGCACAATCGGGTGCGCACGATCGAAGCGGCGGCCCGGCGCCTGCGCCGACTGGTGCCGGAGGCGCGAATGGTGGTCGCACACGGGCAGATGGCCTCGCACGATCTGGAGGATGCGATGCGGCAGTATCTGCGGCACGAGGTGGATGTACTGGTCTGCACCACGATCATTGAGTCTGGGCTCGACATCCCCAATGCCAACACGATTGTTGTCGAGGATGCCGACCGATTCGGGCTGGCCGAGCTCTACCAGTTGCGCGGGCGGGTCGGACGCTATCATCACCAGGCCTACGCCTATCTGCTGCTGTCGCCGCGCGGGCTGCCGGTCAGGAGCGCGCGCCTGCGACTGGCCGCGATCAGGCAGTACACCTCGCTCGGAGCCGGGGTGAATCTGGCTTTGCGGGATTTGGAAATTCGCGGCGCCGGCAATATTCTGGGCAGTCAGCAGAGCGGTCACATCGCGGCGGTCGGCTTCGATTTCTATTGTGAACTTTTGCACGAGGCGACGGCTCGTCTGCGGCGGGAAAGTCCGCGACGCGGAGTGCGTTCGGTAGCCGTCGCTCTGCCGGGAATTAGGTTTGGCGCGGTCGGTGGCGAAAAGCACAACGGCCGCCGGGTCGAGCCTGCCGGCTTTCCGGCCTGGTATATTGAATCCGAGCAGTTGCGTCTCCAGTACTATCGCAAGGTTGCCAATTTGACCGAGGAGAGTGAGCGCCGGGAACTGGTTGAGGAGTTGCGGGATCGTTTTGGGGCGCTTCCGCCGCCGGTCGTCAACCTTCTGGAATTGGCTCGCCTGCGGCTGCTGGCCGCCGCTTTGGGGATCTTTTCGGTCGCGATCCGAAACCACAGGATGCTGCTCGAAACCGAAAGTGGACTGTGGCGCGGTTCCGGTCAGAGTTTGCCGGAGCTGCACAGTCGGGAGCCTTTGGCGCAGGTTGCCGAGATCATCGATTTTCTGGCTCGACTGCTGGAAAACTCGGATAGTTGAATTACGGTTTTTAAAAGGAGGGGATTTTATCGGCACGCGGCAAACCCACAGAAAACGCGTGTTTCCGTCTTTCTATAGTGAACTCAATCATGAGTCTTGAGTTTTCAATGCGAATGACAACAATTCAAAAATTTCAGGGTTTGCTTCTATTTTTATAAGCTGTTGACAAACAGGAGGCACTAATGAGCAGCAAAGCCAGCGTCAGCCGTCAATGGGTGGTGCGCATGTTGATTACGGGGGTGGTTTTCACAGGCTTCGGCTTGTGGGCGGTCTACGATGGATCAGTGGCCTATCCGCGGCGCAACCAGGCGATCGAGGCCTATCGCGAATATCGCGAGCAGGGGCGCGATGATGAATGGCGGCAACTGGCTGAACAGGAGGGGTGGCCGGCCGAGCCGGACGAGGACGACTACAAGTCCGAGTGGGACATCCGCACCCAGTTTATCATGGCCGCGCTTTGTCTGCCTTTCGGCCTGTTGGTTTTGCTCAGGTTGGGCCTTAAGTCGCGGCAGAGCATGAGTACGGACGAGCAGGCTTTCCGCACTTGCTCGGGGACGGTCGTGCCCTATGCCGACATCGTTCGTATCGATTGGCGGCGCTGGCCCGGCAAGGGGATCGCCGATGTCTATTATCGGAACGGACGGGGCGGGGAGAAGCGGGCTCGCGTGGACGCCTGGATTTTTAAGGACGGCGAAGCCGTCATTGCCGATATCGAGCAGGCGACCGGTCTGTCGCGACCGGCGACCGCCACCCCCGAAGGCGAGGCGGACGACGAGTTGGCGGAGTCGGCGAACCCCAGGGAATCCAAGTCCGAAGAAACGCAGGCGGATAGCCGCGAATGAAAGCGATCGCCGACCTATGGGCAAGTGCGCAAGAGAGTTTGCGAAAGAACTTTCGCGAACACTATCCGGCCTGGTGTCATGCCATCCCGTTTCTCGCATGGCTGGGCATGATGGCCGGTCTCGACCTGCCGCTTTTCGGTCCGGATCACGCTTGGAAATACGCGGCCCGCACAGTCGTCTGCCTGGCTCTGTTTTTATACTTCAAACCCTGGCGCTGGTACGGCAAGCTGCGGCTCCGCAACCTGCCTCTGGCCACCCTGGTCGGAGTCTTCGTCTTCGCTTTCTGGACTTTTCCGGCAATCCCGGTCGGCGGCGCCTACGCCGGCTGGCAGGAGTGGTATGTGCGCTTCGGTATTCTGCCGCTGGGACAGTTGCCCGATCTAACCGTTGACAGTGTCTATGATCCGCAAGTGGCCGGGTGGATCCTGGCCTTGACCAGGCTGGCCGGTTCGGCCTTTGTCATTGCCGTCATCGAAGAGTTCTTCTGGCGCGGTTTCCTTTATCGCTGGCTGATCCGGACCGACTTTCTCAAGGTCGGGCTCAACCATGTCGACTGGGAGACGATAGGCAAAGTCTGCCTGCTGTTTGCCGTGATCCATCATGAATGGCTGGCCGGTTTGCTTACGGGGCTGGTCTATCTGGGGCTGATGATCAAGACTCGCGATGTCTGGGCGGTTGCGTTTGCCCATGTGGTGACCAATCTGCTGCTGGCGATTTATGTCCTGGTCACCGGAACCTACATGTTTTGGTAGAGTTTGCGGGGCGCCATGTTTGATTCTGATCAGGAAGTACCTCGGGGTTGGGGCTGGCTGCTGGCCACAGCCTTTGTCTTGCTCTATTTGCCGAACCTCGGGGTCATGCCGCTCTCGCGGCTGGAGGCGATCGCGGCGATGGGGGCGCTGGATCTGGTCTCCGCCGTCGGAGGCGACCGGCCTTTCGCCACCTATCCCCTGTATCCGCAACTGGTTCGGTTTGTCCGATTCGCGGTCGGCGAGAACGAATGGGCGGTTCGCCTGCCTTCGGTACTGGCGATCCTGGGCATGACTGCGGCCAGCGGTCTGATGGCCAGAAGGGTCGGCGGCGGCGCGTCTTCGCAAGTCGCCATGCTGGTCGTGTTCAGTCCGATCCTTTGCCTGGTTGCCGGCCGCACCGCCACCGGCCACGCTCTGAGCGCCTTTCTGCTCTCGACCGCCTGGTTCGTCTGGTATTATCTCGGACGGGTCAAGCATCGCTGGAGCCTGGCCTGGGCTCTGGCTTTGACCCTGGTTTTGGTCGCTGCCTTTCACGGTGGGCCCAGAGCCTTTGTCGTGTTCTACTTCCCCTTGTTCTTTCTGCGGCGGCCGCTGAAGGTTTGGCGGCGCCTGCGAATGCCGCAGCACCTGATATTTCTTGGGCTGGCTCTGTTGATTTTCGTGCCCTGGTTCCATGGTCAGATGAAGGATGCCTTTCTTCTGCCCCTGGAGTCAGTCCTGGCCGAGCCCGGAGCCAGTCTGCGAAATGTCTTCAGATTCCCGTTTCGCGCCTTTGCTCTGATGTTGCCCGCGCCCTTCTTTTTCTGGCCGGGATTTTGCGCCGCGTTCCGCCCCCTGGAGAAAGACGCCGAACTGGCCTCTTTCATGCGCACTCTGGTTCTGCCGCTGTTCTTGGCCTTCTGGCTGATCCCGCAGGCGGAACCGATCGATCTTCTGGTCTTGCTGCCGCCGCTTGCTGTATTGGCCGGTATGCACTACGAGATTCTGATGCGGCGCTATTCCCGCTTTCTCCTCCGGGGCTTTAACTTCTGCGAAAGAGTCTTGCTGGCGGCAGTGTCTGCGCTGTCCGTTGCCTGGTTGCTGGTGGCGCTTGGCCTGATCGAAATCGAGCGCCTGCCCGGATTGCATGCCTGGTCGGCGGTCGCGAGCGGGGTGGCCTTGGTGCTGCTGTTGATCTCCCTGCGCCGGGCAGGCTGTCTGTATCTCCCGGTTTGGCTGCGCCTGGCGGCGATGGTCGCGGTGGCCTGTCTGCTGGTGACCGTAGGCTGGCTGCCGACCCGCTCCATCTTTTTGCGAATGCACAACGACCGTGCCGCGGTTCTGCGTCGGCAAGTGCCGGCCGGGGCGACGGTCTACAAGCTCACGCCAATGCCCCTGCCCAAGGAGTCTTTCTATCTGAAGCGCAAGGTTGTGTTTGTCGATTTTCCGGCGCAATTGCCGGACCAGCCGGAGGCGGTTTGGGTTCTCGGCGGCTTCAATCCGCCCTTGACCGACCGCTTTACCTGGACTCCGGCCAGCGATTTGGTTGATCCGGAAGATGATTATGCCGCGGAATTCGACTGGTGGCCGGGCGGCCGAAAAATCCTGCGGGTGCGGGTGCGAAGGCGACCCGGCGACTTGCCGGAAGCCCTGGCCGGAATTCGGATGTATCGGGGCGAGCGGCGGCGGGATCCGGGCACTTCGGCCGCGGCCGAGTGACCTCTGGTTTTTTCGGCTCTTTCCGGGAATCTGAAACAGACGATTTAACCAACCTCTGGACCAGGCGAAACCCTTGGCTTTGCAGATTTCTATGAAGAACTGTTTTTTTCATAAGCCTTGACCTGGACTGAACTACGGAATGCCAATGACAGCAATGCGGAAATCAATCAAGGAACTTGCCCCTGAAACTCTGCGGGAATGGCTGGGCGAGCGCGGATACCCGGCCTATCGGGCGGCGCAAGTCGAAGACTGGCTGTTCAAGCAATGGGCGGCCGACTTCTCCGGCATGGCAAACCTGCCGGGGCGGCTGCGGGAGGAGATGGCAACGGCCTTCGCCTGCCTCAGCCTGAGCTGCCTGAAGCGTTGGCAAAGTCGGGACGGAACGGTAAAGTTTCTCCTCCGACTGGCCGACGGCGAGACGGTGGAGACGGTATTGATCCCGGCCGGCAAAAGGCGCACGGTTTGCCTCAGCACCCAGGTGGGGTGTCCGGTCGGCTGCGCCTTCTGCGCTACCGGCAGGCAAGGGTTCGTGCGCGATTTGACGGCGGCGGAAATTTTCGACCAGATCGTCTTCTGCTGTCGCGAATTGGCCGGCCGACCGACCAATCTCGTGGTTATGGGCATGGGCGAACCCTTGCTCAACTTCGACTCGATGACGCAGGCTCTAAACCTGGCCTGTTCAAATCGCGGTCTTGGTCTGGCGGCTCGGAGATTCACAATTTCAACCACCGGCATTCCGGAGCCGATCCGGGCTTTGGCCGATTTGGGCCGGCAGTGGAATCTCTCCTGGTCCTTGCATGCCGTCGACGACGAGACTCGCGCCGGCCTGATTCCGCCGGCTCATCGTTTCCCGATTCGCGAGGTGCTCGAAGCCTGCCGCTACTATCGACAGCAGACCGGCCGCAAGGTGACCCTGGAATATGCCCTGATTGCCGGTCTCAACGACCGGAAAAGGGATGCCGAGGGCCTGTCGCGCCTGGCGCGCGAAATCGACGCCAAGGTCAATTTGCTCAGATGCCATCCGACCGGCGGCATCCATCGCGCCTCCGGCATCGTCGCCACCCGGCAGTTTCTGCAATGCCTGTCCGATCGCGGCGTGGTCGCGACCTTGCGCGAAAGTCGGGGCGAAGACATTGCGGCCGCCTGCGGGCAATTGCGGGGCGATCATATTGCCCAATGGAGCACATGAATCAATCAGGCAATAAACGGAGAAATCAAGGAGTATTGGTTATGATCAGACGCAATGGCACCTATGAAGCTGAAGTTCGCGAGAATATGCGCGGCGGCCTGGGCGAGGCCAGGATCGAACACTTGTGGCGCGCCGACGAATTGCACGGGCGGGCTCGCCTGTTCTCCCGCATCACTCTGCAGCCGGGTTGTTCCATCGGTTTTCACGAGCATCTCGGGGAGGCCGAGGTCTTTGTCGTGATCCGCGGCGAGGCTCGCATGCTGGACGGCGACCGGGATGAGATTCTGCGGGCCGGCGACACGATCCTGACCAGCGAACAGGGACATTCCGTCGAAGCGGTCGGCGAGCAGACCCTGGAAATGCTGGCCGTGATCCTACCCGAGCCCAAGGGGTGAGCTTTCGTTTGACCTTGACCTGCTCAATCTGACCGCCTATGTTATTGGTTGTGTAGCCTAGGCAACAGTCTCGCAGAGAAATTGTGAATAGCTCTTTGGTAAGTCCGGCACATGGATGTCAGCCGTGATAGCGTCTATCGCGCCATTGACAACAGGGGGCTCCCCGCACACAAGATCGGTAGACTCTGGAAATTCAAGGTGTCACAGGTCGATGCCTGGAGCCAAGCAGGAAATGCGGCGGAAGGGGGCGACGATTATCGCTCGAACGAGGAATCTGGCTTGAAATAGATTCGCATGAACAGGGGCTAAAGCATGCCGCGTATTTTTGACAACATAAATGAAACGCTCCTTCCTGCTTTGCAGGAGACGCTGGGGTTGTGCGAGCATGCGGATTTCTGTGTCGGCTACTTCAACCTGCGCGGCTGGCGGCAATTGCACGAGCACATCGAGAAATGGCACGGCGGCGAGCGGCATTGCTGTCGCCTGCTGGTCGGCATGCAGCAGATGCCGCAAGATCAACTGCGGCAAGTCATGAGCCCCACCGCGTCAGGAGAGCAGATTGACCAGGCAACGGCGATTGCCCTCAAGAAAAAGCTCGCGCAGGAATTCCGTGATCAGTTGATGGTCGGCATTCCCACGAACGCCGATGAGGCGGGTCTGCGGCGTCTGGCGGCGCAAATTTTCGCCGGCAAGGTTGTTGTGAAGCTCTTTTTGCGCCATCCGCTGCATGCCAAGCTCTATCTCCTGTTCCGACAAGACCCGCTTAACCCGAAGATCGGCTACCTTGGCAGCAGCAACCTCACCATGGCCGGATTGTCCAGACAGGGCGAACTCAACGTGGATGTGCTCGATCACGACGCCTGCGACAAGCTGGCAGAGTGGTTTGAAGACCGTTGGACCGACCGTTTTTGCGTGGACATCTCCAAGGAACTGATCGAGATCATTAACAACAGTTGGGCGCGACCGGAACCGCCACCGCCTTATCACATCTACGTCAAGATGGCCTACCATCTCTCCCAGGAGGCGCGCGCCGGGCTGACCGAGTTTCGTATCCCCAGCGATTTCGGCAACAAGCTCTTCGAGTTCCAGAAGGCGGCGGTCAAAATTGCCGCGCATCACCTGAACAAGCGCGGTGGCGTGGTAATAGGCGATGTGGTCGGGCTGGGCAAGACGCTCATGGCGACCACGCTCGCGCGTATCTTCGAGGATGACCACGGGCTCGAGACGCTGATCATCTGCCCGAGAAATCTCGTTCCCATGTGGGAAGACTACCGGCAGGCGTACCGCCTCCGGGCGAAGGTGCTGTCCGTCACCCGTGTTCAGAGGGAGTTGCCCGATCTCCGACGTTTCCGGCTGGTGTTGATTGATGAAAGCCACAACCTGCGAAACCGCGACGGACAACGCTACCGGGCTATCGCCGAATACATCGCCGCCAACGACAGCCGGGTGATCCTGCTGTCGGCCACCCCCTACAACAAGACCTACCTTGATCTATCGAACCAGCTCCGGCTGTTCATTGACGACCGGAAGGACATCGGCATTCGCCCGGAAAAACTGTTGCGCGAACTGGGCGAAACCGAATTTATCCGACGACATCAGTCGCCGGTGCGCTCGCTCGCGGCCTTCGAGAAGAGCGAGCATACGGATGACTGGCGAGACTTGATGCGCCTGTATCTGGTGCGGCGGACGCGCAGCTTTATCCAGGAGAATTACGCCAAGTTGGATCCGGAGCGCGGCCGCAAGTACTTGGAATTCGCGGACGGAACCCGCTCCTACTTCCCGTCGCGCGTACCGAAAACCGTTCGCTTCACGATCAGCGGCAAAGACCCCAAAGACCAATACGCTCGCCTGTTCGCGGACGACGTGGTCGAGGCCGTCAATCAACTGACGCTGCCCCGCTATGGCCTTGGCAACTACCAGCAACCGACACCGCACAAACCGCCGACACCCGACGAAGCCAAGGTCCTGGCCGACCTTTCACGCGCGGGAACGCGACTCAAAGGCTTCTGCCGGACCAACCTGTTCAAACGCCTGGAGAGCAGCGGGCATTCGTTCATCCTGTCCCTCGAACGCCACATCCTGCGCAACTTCATTTGCCTGCATGCAATCGAGAAGGGCTTGCCTCTCCCCATCGGCACCCAGGATATGGGCCTGCTGGACGCCTCTGCGAACGACGAGGACTCAGATATCTGGGAGGCGGCCGAGGATAATAATAACGTAGACGAGCCGTCCCGGCTCGGTATGGTAGACGCGGTGTCTCGCCGCGTTTCCGGAGAAACGGCAGACGAGCCGTCCCGGCTCGTTGAAACGAAGCGAGACGCTTCATCTACTCTGTTCACAGAAACCGCTTTTCGCGCGCGGGCTGCCGAGGTCTATAACTCATACGTCACCCATTTCGGGCGGCGGTTCAAGTGGCTGAAGCCCGATCTCTTCAACGTCGACTTGGCCGATGATCTGCGCAAGGATGCCAAGGCGCTGATGCAGGTTTTGGAGAACGCCGGCGGCTGGGATTCGGCACGCGACGCCAAGCTGCAAGCCCTGCTCGATCTGTTGACCAGGCAGCACCCGACCGAAAAGGTTCTGCTCTTTTCGCAGTTTGCCGATACCGTCAACTACCTCACCGAACAACTCAAGGCCAGGGGTATTAAGGCCGTCGAGGGCGTTACTGGCAACTCGGACGATCCCACGGCCATTGCCTACCGGTTCAGCCCCGTCAGCAACGAGAAGCGCCATCATGTGACGCGCGAAAAGGAACTGCGCATTGTTCTGGCGACCGATGTCCTCAGCGAGGGCCAGAACCTTCAGGATTGTTCCGTCGTTGTGAATTTCGATCTCCCCTGGGCGATCATCCGCCTGATTCAGCGCGCGGGCCGCGTGGATCGTATCGGTCAGCAGTCCGACACAATCCTCTGCTATTCTTTCCTGCCTGCCGAGGGGGTCGAGCGGATTATCCGGCTGCGCTCTCGCGTGAGCCAGCGCCTTCAGGAAAATGCGGAGGTCGTCGGTGCGGATGAAGCCTTTTTCGAGGATCAGAACGATGCCCAGGCCGTTCGCGACCTGTTCACGGAAAAGGCGGGCATTCTGGAT
>SLSR01000025.1 GCA_007130365.1 Lentisphaeria bacterium | reverse complement strand
GCCGCCGGTGGAACCCGAGCCGGTAGCGGCAGTGGCGCAGGAGGAACTGCCCGCCCTGCATTCCCTGCTGATCTTCAGCCGACCGGCGGGCGCTTCGGTCAAAGTAAACGACCGGGAAGCGGGGCAAACCCCGGTCGCGGTTCGCGACCTGACTTCGGGACGACACCGTATAGAGCTGAACAAACCCGGCTACGAAACGCTGAGCCGACAATTGTTCCTGCCTTTGCAGGAGCCATTGCCGGTATACGAGCTGCAACAGGCGCCTCGTACCGTGGCAGTCACCAGCCAGCCCGGCGGCGCGACCGTTCTGCACGGAACCCAGGTTCTGGGGCAAACCCCGCTGCTGGTCGAGAGTCTGCCGGAGGGCTCGCATCAACTGCGAATTCTGGCCTACGGCTACGAGGGACAGGAACTGGAAGTCGAAGTCTCGACCCTGCGCGGCACCAGCAGGCATGTGGAGTTGGCGGCGGTCACCGGCACGATTATCGTAGCCACCGTGCCAGTCGGCTGCCGGATTTATGTCGACCGCGTCTTCAAGGGGATTTCGGAACCGGACGAGAACAGCCGGCTCAATCGCTCCCGACCTTTTGAGATCGCCAACTTGATGCCCGGCACGCGTCGAGTCGAGGTCGAGCACCCGAATCATCCGGATCGGCATGAGCAGACGGTCGATCTTCCGCGCGGCGAAACCGTGCCCGTGCCGTTTCGGCTCTGGATCTTCGAAAGACGGGTTGCTCTGGTCGACGGCCAAACTGAATTCGGGATGCTGATCTCGCGGAATGAGTTGGGCGACATCGTGCTGGCGACTTCGCCGACCGAGCGAAAAACCATACTCGAAGAGCAAATCCATGAAATGACTGTACTTTCCCCCGACGAGGCTCGCGCCATGCTCGAAGAAGCCAGCGCCCCGCCTCCGTCCCCGGAACCCCTGCCTCCCGACGAGGAGCCAGGATTCGAGGCTGGCGACGACTTCTGGCAGATGCGGCCGCCGCCCTCCCCCCAGGCCAACGGCGGCGACTCCGGCCAGCTATATTCGGCCGAGGAACTGATGCGGACGATCCGCTCTTCCACGGCGACCGAGCTGGCCCGTCAATTTCGGGATCAAGCCATTTCCGTGCGCGGACGGCCGACCTCGATCAGGACAGAATCCATGCGGGCACACATTTGGTTTGGCCGCAATATCCGTTGTGTCATGGATCGCGATGAGTACGACCGAATCAGCGACGGTTTGCGGCGGGCAATGGAAGGCGACCGGGAGATAACGGTGACCGGCCAGGCAAGCACGCATGCCGACATAATAACGCTTCGGGAGGCGCGGATCAGCCTGCCGCCGCCACCCTCGCCGCCACCTTCGGAAACCCCGACGGGATGGTAGCCCATGGGCAAGGCAGCGAAACCGCGAAGAATCTTTTCCGCCGCAGTTTCGCGCCTTGCCGATTGCCACCGTTCCGCCAGTTCTATTTTCAGCATTTGCCCATGCCTCGTTTTGGTCTTGTGGCTGATCGCCGGCATTCTGCCGGTGCTGCTGCCCGCCGGCGCCGACTTGTCACCGAGGGGATCGGCCGCCCTGCTCGGCTCGGCTTTGGCCGTCGCCTTTCTTTTTACCCCGTCCCGAAGAGCCTGGCTGGCGCTATTGCCGCTGTTGGCCGGTTTGGGCTTGAGCTGGTGGCACCTGAACGCTCCGCGACAGCGCGAGCTTGACCGACTGGCGAGAAGCTCCCGCCTGTTCGAACTGCAAGTTGTCGCAACCGACTCCGTCTATGGCGCCGAAGAGCTGGAATGGCTGGCCGGCAAGCGCGGCTACACGGTTCGCGCCAGTTGCATCCGACCAGTCGGCTCCGAACAATGGCTTTCCGTATCCGCCCCGCTCCTGCTGGCTTTGCCGGAAGCAACGGCACTGGAATATGGCAGTCGGCTTTCGGCGACCGGTCATTTCGAAGTGCCGTCCGGAGCCTTGGTCCCAGGCGAATTCGACTATCGTAAATTCCTGCGCAGTCGCGGCATAAAATGGGTGTTCCGCGCCGGAAAATGGTCGGTCGACGAACCCGCCGGGGGCTGGCGTGCCGCCGGACGCCGACTCTATCGAGTCCGCGACCGGCTCGCCGCCATCCTCGGCCGCAGAATTGGCGACCGAACCCGCGCCAGCCTGCTGCTGGCCATGACTCTAGGCTATCGCGAGGGGGTGGATCCCGCGATTCGCCGTTCGTTCATCCGCAGCGGCATTGTGCATATCTTCGCGATCAGCGGCCTGCATGTGGGGATCATGGCAGCCTTCATGCTCGCACTCGGCAAACTGGCGCGCCTGCCCTTTGCCTGGCGCTACTGGACTCTGCCGGTCTTTCTCGGATTCTATGTCTTGATGACCGGAGCCGGCCCTTCGGCGGTGCGCGCCTGGATCATGATCTCCCTGTGGGCCGTCGCCAAGGCCGCCCTGCTGCCGATGCTGCCGCTTAACGCGGTGGCGGCGGCCGCCCTGCTGATCCTGCTGGTCAATCCGCTGAAAATCCTCGATCTCGGCTTCCAGTTTTCGTTTGTCATAGTCTTGATTCTGATCGCCGGCTGGCAGGCCGGCCTGGAGGCGGTGGCGGCTTTGCGGGAACTGGACTTGTGGGTGCCGCGGCGTGTTCGCTCCCGCTCTCGACGTTGCCTCGGCCGGCTGCAAAAGACCATCGCCGCCCTGCTCGGAGGCAGTCTTCTCGCCTGGCTGGCCAGCCTGGGCATAGTGCTCTACACCCAGGGATTGTTCATTCCCGGCGCCATACTGCTCAACCTGATGGTTGCGATCACGGCCTGGATGGCCTTGTCCCTGGCCATGGTCAAGCTTGTCCTGAGCCTGCTCTTTTTCTGGATGCCGTCGGCCACCTGGCTTTGCGACCAGGCTATGACGAGATGCCTGGGCTTTCTGCAGTGGCTGGCCGAACTGGGGGCGGAGCGGCCGTTCAGCTTTGCCATGTCCCGACCATGGCTGGCCATGGTTCTTGTCTACTATGGCCTGCTGCTGGCCGCTCTCACCGGCTGCCGGGGACGGCTGCGCGGCTGGTCGCGGCTGGCGGTCGGCGGCCTGGCGCCGCTGCTGCTTTGTGGACATTGCCTTGTCCGGCAAGTCCGACAGGGACCGGCGATGGCGGTATTCTGGGGCGGGCGCACCGAAACTCCGGTGCTGGCCATCGATCCGAACGACGG
>SLSR01000216.1 GCA_007130365.1 Lentisphaeria bacterium | reverse complement strand
TGATCCACAGCCGATAGCGAATCGCGCTCGCCTTCGTCTTGTGGTCGATCACCACATCGTTGATCCCGACCGCGCCCAGCTCGCGGTCGCTGACCCGCCCCTGTACCTTGCCCAGCTCGGTGGTCTGCAGGCGGCCGGCCAGGAGGTCGGCCAGGATCGCCCGTTCCCCGTGGCGTTCGCACTTTTTGGCTGAACGACTGTCGCGGATCGGACACTTCGGAATGCCGGGATAGTCGCGCTCCGCCCCCAGCAGCGTGCCGTCGCCGCCATAGGAGACAATCAGCTCCGGGCTTTTCTCGTCGATCTCCACCGGAAACTCATCCAGCAAAGGATATAGATCGTCGAGATTGCGGCCGCAAACCATGATGCGCATTGTCCGCCGTCCTTGTCTGTTGTGGTGGTTGTCACCGATTCAGCCTTCAATCTATTGATCCTTATGCGAATTGCAAAGCGCCCGCGCCCGACCCCGAAGCTCGAACCAGAGGGTGCGCAGACGCTGGCCGAAGGTCATCCACGAGCCCTCGCAATGGTGGATTGCGCAACCCGTCGGAGCTTCCCGCTCCGCCGCCGCCGCGCCAGACTTCGGCTCGCGCAAATCCTCGCGGTCGGGAAAGAACACGAGTTTCGGGTAGATCTGAATGTCGCCCGCCAGACTCTGCCGTCGCCCGTCGATCTTGAGTCCGGCCTCGACCATGATCCGGGTGATCATCTTCACGTTGGGGGTGGTGTCGAAGCCGCCATCGGGAAGCGCAAAGTCGCGGTCGGCATAATGGTCGAGGCAGCGCCTGAGCCAGTCGCTGCCCGCCGCCGCCCCCATGATCGCGGTGCCTAATGAGTTCGCGCTCTCGAACCCGAGAAACGACGAGTGGCCGAGAAAAGGTTCGAGACCATGGCGCAGCTCGACATCGGTGTCGAGATAGACCCCGCCCTCCCGGTAGAGCGCCAGCAGGCGGAAATAGTCGGAGACAAAGGCGAACTTGCCGGCCGCATAGGCCTGTTCGACATAGCGGTTGAGTCCGAGGTCGCAGTTGTCTTCGTTCCAGAGCTTGACCTGGAAGTCGCCGGCCGCCTGCCGCCAACTGCGCAGGCACTCGCCGGCCAGCCGCGAAGGCGTTTTCCGGCCGAACCAGCAATAGTGAATAATTCGCGGAATTCTCTTGTGCATCGCTTGTAAAGATGGTTCTTTCTCGCTTTGAGTGGGTAGCTTGTTTCAATTCACATTCAGAAATGATGCATTTAACAACCCATTCGCTTTGAGAAAGAGCCAGAAAAGATCAGGCGTTTAGCCACCGGTATCAGACCGTGGTGTTCGTCTCCCCGATATTGCCATCCCCCGCAGGGGGCAACAGATGGAGAAAAGGGGGCCGGGACACAACTCAAACTTCCGCAAAGAACCCCAACGAGCATGCAATGGCGGGCTGCTTCTACAGGCCGATACGGTTCAGGCGGCCGCCGGCCAGCACGGTCTTGACGTCCTCCTCCGACAAGGCATGGCGGCAGTCGATGGCAAAGCGCTGCCGGTCGGCGGTCAGAATCTGAAGCCTGACCGACTTGCCGACTTGCAGTTGTTCCCGGATCCTCTCCAACTCGACCGTGTCCCCCTCGTCGATCCGTCCGACATCCTCGGGCGTTTCGAAAAGCAGGGGCAGGATGCCGAAATTGATCAGGTTGGCGGCATGAATGCGCTCGATCCCCACGGCCAGAACCAGGCGGATGCCGAGGTGCATGGGACAGATTGCCGCATGTTCCCGCGACGAACCCTGGCCGTAGCTTTCGCCGGCCACGATCACTCCCTGCCGGCCGGCCTCGCGAATCGACCGCGCGCGCTCCGCGAAGGTCGGCCGATCCGACTGGTTGAAGCAGTTGAAGACCACCTTGGCGTATTCCGGGATATTGCTGCGCAGCTTGAGGAAGACTCCAGCCGGCATGATATGGTCGGTGGTGGTCTTGTCACCGACCTTGATCGCCACTTCCCCGTTCAGTTGCTCGGGGAAGGGCGAGCATTGCGGCGGCTTGCCGACGGTCTCCTTGCGCACGATCGCCACCTCGGCTCCGGCGGGCGGCGGGGGGATGATCATGGTGTCGTCGACCGCGAAGGACTCCGGCATGGCCCAGTCCGGATAGGGCAGACCGCAGGCCAGGGGATCGACGAACTCCCCGTTGATCGCGGCCAGCAGCGCACTCTCCACTCCGACCAGATAGCACTGGTCGTGGGGGGTGCCGGTACGGCCTTTGAAGTTGCGGTTGAAGGTGCGCACCGTGACTTCGTCGCTGGCCGGACTCATCCCCTGCCCGATGCAGGGGCCGCAGGCCGATTCGAGAATCCTGGCGCCCGCCCCGATGATCGCGGCCAGGCCGCCGTTGTCGGCCAGCATTCGCATGACCTGCCGACTGCCGGGGGCAATGGCCAGGGAGACCTTGGGATGCACGGGATGACGGCGCAGGATGTCGGCCGCCAGGCTGAGATCCTTGAGCGAGCTGTTGGTGCAGGAGCCGATGATCACCTGCGCCACCTTGACCCCGCTCAGTTCGCCGACCGGTCTGATCTGATCCGGGCTCGACGGGCAGGCGGCCAGCGGCGCCAGCCGACCCAGGTCAAGTTCGATCACCCGGTCGTATTCCGCCTCGGGATCGGCTTGCAGCGGCCGCCAGTCCGCTGCTCTATCCTGTGCCTCGAGAAAGGCTCGCGTATTGTGGTCGGAGGGGAAGACCGAAGTGGTCACCCCCAGTTCCGCGCCCATGTTGGTAATGGTCGCCCGTTCCGGCACCGACAGAGAGGCGACGCCGGGGCCGAAGTATTCGATCGCGCAACCGACATTGCCCTTGGTCGAGAGCATCGACAGCAGATGCAGGATCACATCCTTGGCGCAGACCCAGGGGCGCAGACACCCCTGCAACTTGACGCCGATCACCCGCGGCGCCATCATCTTGAAGGGGCCGCCGGCCATCGCCACCGCCACATCGAGACCGCCGGCGCCGATCGCCACCATGCCCAGCCCGCCATTGGTCGGGGTATGGGAATCCGACCCCAGCAAGGTCTTGCCCGGAACCCCGAACCGCTCCAGATGCACCTGGTGGCAAATCCCGTTGCCGGCCCGCGAATAATGCACGCCCTTGGCGGCGGTCACCGACTGCAGATACAGATGGTCGTTGTGGTTTTCCGGCCCGAACTGACTGGTGTTGTGGTCGATG
>SLSR01000088.1 GCA_007130365.1 Lentisphaeria bacterium | reverse complement strand
GCGGTACCAGCCGTTCGGGTCGTTGACATCGAAATCGACATCGCGCAGGGGGTTGACTTTCGGGACGGCAACGGTAGATTGAAGGTTCATTGTGGGTGTCCTTTCGTTTTGAACCTTGGGTCCCCGGCTGTAACCGGGACGAAAGGATACCATGTTCAATCAATCCGGGAAGTCGCACTCCCCGGCAGACCATACCGCTGCGAAGCAGCTAGCTTGAACAAATGAATGCACTCGATTCAAAATAGCTGCGTCATTTTGAATCGAGTGATCCGCGACGTTGTGACAACGACAAGTGAACGGTGGTTTTAATCATGTTGCAAATGCAAACAATTTCCCTGAACGGCGAGTGGACGGTGGCGCGGGACGGCACCGAACAACAAGTTGCGGCTGCGGTGCCCGGCGACGTCTATGCCGACCTGCTGGCGGCGCACGAGATCGTCGATCCCTTCTATCGCGACCATGAAGAGTCTCTGCAGTGGATCGGCGAGGCGGATTGGCGCTACCGCCGAACCTTTGCCGTGGAACCGGAGTTGCTCGAGCGCGACTGCCTGGTTCTGAAGTGCCATGGGCTGGACACGCTGGCCGCGGTTTCCCTCAACGGGCGCGAACTGGGAAAGACCGACAATATGTTTCGGGTCTGGGAATGGGATGTCAAACCTTTCCTCAAGTCCGGGCAGAATGCGATTGAGGTTCTCTTCGCCTCGACTATTTCCCATATAGAGGCCAGGCAGGGAGAACGCCCGTTGCCCTGGCGGAGAGCCGCGCGTTCCAAGGAGAAGGCGGCCTGCCATGGCTGGGTGCGCAAAGAGCAGTGCAACTATGGCTGGGACTGGGGGATCAAGGCGGTGACCTGCGGAATCTGGCGCGACATCGAACTGCTGGCCTTCGACCGGGCGCGTCTGGTCGAAGTCGCGATCAGTCAGGATCACACAGCGGCCGGCAGGGTTGGTCTGCGGCTCGGGGTGGCGGCGCAAGTCGTTGATCCGAAGGCCGCGCTGCGGGTCGAGACCGCGGTGCGTCTGCGCGGCGAGCCGGTGGCGGCGGCCAAGTTCAGCCTTGCGGCCGGGCAGGGGGAGGGCGAGCTGACCGTCGACCGAGCCGAGCTGTGGTGGCCGAACGGGCTCGGTCGACAGCCGTTGTATGAACTTGAGGTGCGGCTGGTCGACGAAAACTCCGGGGCGACTCTGGACCGGAGGGTCAAGCGCATTGGTCTGCGCACTCTGCGCCTGCAGCGGCAGGCCGACCAGTGGGGCGAGTCCTTTCAGTTCGCGGTCAACGGCGTTCCCTTCTTTGCCAAAGGCGCCAACTGGATTCCGGCCGACGGAATTCTCGCCCGCATGACGCCGTCGCGCTATCGGCGGCTGGTCGCCGACGCGGCCGCTGTGAATATGAACATGCTGCGGGTCTGGGGCGGCGGCATTTACGAGGATGCCGCCTTCTACGACGCCTGCGACGAGCTGGGGATCTGCGTCTGGCAGGATTTCATGTTCGCCTGCTCCGCCTATCCCACTTTCGACGCTGGTTTCATGGCGACGGTCGAGGCCGAGGCGCGGGACCAGGTCGGCCGCCTGCGTCATCATCCCTGCCTGGCTCTCTGGTGTGGCAACAACGAGCTGGAGCAGGGGTGGGTCGGCGACCGGGGCTGGGAGAACGGTCAGATGCCGTGGGACGAGTACGGCAGGCTGTTCGACCGCCTGCTGCCGGACGTGGTTCGGGAGCTGAACCCCGAAACCGACTACTGGCCGAGCAGCCCGCATTCGCCCTGCGGCGACCGTGCGGATCATCGCAACCCCGCCTGCGGCGACGCGCATTTGTGGGGTGTCTGGCATGGCAGAAAGCCGTTTGAATGGTATCGCGATTGCGAACATCGCTTCAACAGCGAGTTCGGCTTCCAGTCGTTTCCCGAGCCGCGCACGGTTCGCGAGTACACGGCTCCCGAAGACCGCAACATCACCTCCTGGATCATGGAGCATCATCAGCGGTCGGGAATCGGCAACTCGACGATCATGCACTACATGCTCGACTGGTTCCGGCTGCCGGTCGGCTTCGAGCATACGCTGTGGCTCAGTCAGATCTTGCAGGGAATGGCGATCAAGTATGCCTGCGAGCATTGGCGGCGCTCGCGCCCGCGCGGCATGGGCACCCTGTACTGGCAGTTGAACGACACCTGGCCGGTGGCGAGCTGGAGTTCGATCGACTACTACGGACGATGGAAGGCACTGCACTATATGGCCCGCCATTTCTTCGCGCCACTGCTGCTCAGCGGTCTGGAGGATGCCGAAAAGGGCACGGTCGAGCTGCACGCCACCAACGACGGCCCGGAAGCGCGCTCCGGAACCATACTGTGGAGAGCCACCAGCGCCGCGGGCCGGGAGCTGGCCGGCGGCGACATCAACGCGGTGGCGGCGGGGCAGGCCGATACGCCGGTGGCCACCCTGGACTTGCGGGAGCTGCTGGCCGAGCCCGGCTGTCGCGATCTCCTGCTCTGGCTGGAATGGCGAGAGGGGGGGGCGGCGGTCGCCCGCAATCTAACCCTGTTTGCCCGACCGAAACACTTGCAGCTCTCCATGCAACCGGAAATCAGAGTCAGGGCGGAAGCCTTGTCCGAAAACGTTTTCCGAATCTCCCTTGCGGCCGACCGGCCGGCTCTTTGGGTTTGGCTGGAACTGGACGGAGCGGAGGCGAAATGGTCGGACAATTTCATTCATCTCCCGGGAGCCGGAACGGAATTTCAAGTCGAGGTCGAGCTGGAGCGGCCGGTCAGTCGGGAGTGGCTTGATGAGAATCTGCGGGTTCGCAGTCTGGTCGACACCTTTCGCGAGCAGTGAGCCTTTGCCCGGGAAGCCTGTACGACCAAGCCATGGGTTGCGGGACAAATCGGCTGTGTGCGGAGAGATGCTTCGACCCATATTGGTCGGCTCGGATAATCGACCTATGTCATTCGGGACGCCTCCCTTAAAAATCCGTCTCGTCAGTAGAATTTGTGGGTGAATTGTGGTTCCGGCAACTCTTCCAGTTGATGAAATGAGGCTGTTGGGATAATCCAAATCGAAATCGGGATCGCTATCGGGGTCGAATAGAGATGGCGCTTGGACACGAGAAACTGGATGTCTATCATCTTTCGATAGGCTATGTTGCATGGGTTTACGAGAAGGCCGACAGCCTGAACGGAGTCCATCGGCCTACAGCGTCG
>SLSR01000133.1 GCA_007130365.1 Lentisphaeria bacterium | reverse complement strand
TGGCGGCCGCCTCGCGACTGGCCGGCCTGGCCGGAGACTTCGACGCCCTGCTTCTGTTCGCGGAAGGCCGTCAATGGCTGCGCCTGCTGGTCTTCTGCCTGGCCTACACGGCGCCCTTCTTCTGCGGCGGTCTGGCGATCACTCTGATCTTCTACCGGGAGAACCAACGGATCGGGCCTCTGTACTTCGCCAACATGGCGGGCTCGGGCATGGGGGCGGGGCTGGCGGTGGGGCTGTTCCATTGGCTGCCGGTCGCCGCGCTGCCCGGTCTGCTGGCGACCCTGCCAATCTGCTCCGGACTGATCTTCAACCATCGGCGCAAGCCCAAAGACTGGCCGGTTTATGGACTGTTTCTGGCCGCGCCTGTCCTGGCCATGATCTTTCCCGCGGAACCGACGCCTTCCGAATTCAAGGCAAGGGCGAAAGCCATGCTGCTGCCGGAGGCCGAAATTGTCGCCCGCGACTTCAGCCCCTACGGTCTGCTCGAAGTGGTTTCGGCCAAAGCCCAGCGCCATGCGCCCGCCCTAAGCCTGCACTATCCGCATACGCCGCCGGATGCCGACGTCATGTTTTTAAACGGGGAGTATTTCGGCAGCCTGCCGGCCCCGACGCGCGCCGGGCAAAGACCGATCCTGGACTACACCACTCGCGGCCTGCCCTATGCCATGCGAAGTCCGCGACAGGTACTGGTTCTGCATGCGGCCACCGGCAACGATGTGGCGCACGCCCTGGCCCGCGGGGCGACCAGGGTCACTGCGGTCGAGCCCAACCGCGCCGCCATCCGCCTACTCGCCGAACGACAGCCCGAACTCAACCACGGGCTCTACCTCGACCCCCGCATCACCCTGAAAGGCGAGACCGCCCGCGCCTACCTCGCAACCTCCAGCCGGCAATACGATCTGATCGCGCTGCCGGTGCTCGACAGCTTCGGCGGCTCCGTCGGCGTGCATGCCCTGGAAGAGCAATACCACCTGACCCAGGAGGCGTTTGCCGCGATGTGGCGGCGACTGCGCCCGCACGGCATGGTCGCGGCCACCACCTGGGTCGACTATCCCCTGCGCTATGCGCTCAAGATACCGCTGGCCTGGCGGCGACGGCTGGAACAGGAGGGAGTGGAGCATCCGGAACAACATATCGCCGCCATTCGCAGTTGGGGCACCATCACCTATGTGCTGAGCAAGTCGCCGGTGGCGCCGCACGAAGCGGCGGCGGTACGGGAATTCGCCCGCGACATGGGCTTCGATCCGCTCTGGCTGCCCGACATCGACTTGGCGGAGCGCGCCGCCCGCAACCTGGTCGAAGATCCGGCTCTGCTGAATTTGACCCGGGACATCCTGACCGGCGACTACCGCCGGCTGCTGGCCGACTACCGCTTCGACCTGCGCCCCGCCACCGACAACCGACCGTTCTTTTCCCACTTCATAAGATGGCGTTCGATCCCCTATTTGCACCGGCTGGCCGGCGACGGCTCCCTGCCCTATATGGAGGCCGGCTTTATCCTGGCGGTCGTCACTTTTCTGCAAGTGTTCGCAATTTCACTGCTGCTGATCGCAGTGCCGCTGCTGGGCAGAGGCTGGAGTCGCGGCGGCAGATGGCGCACCTTCCTCTATTTCACCGGCACCGGCACCGGCTTCATTCTGTTCGAAATCGTCATGATCCAGCAAGCCACTCTATACCTCGGACTGCCGATCTTCGCCGCCGCCCTGGTACTCGCCGCGCTGCTGATCGGTTCGGCCTGCGGCAGTCTTTACTCGACGCGCCTGACTGGTCGGCGCCGCACCCTGCGCCTGGCCGGAACGGCGGTCGTTTTCGCGGTCATACTATGCCTGACGGCAATGCCGATGTTCGGGCGCCATACCATGGGCTGGCCGTGGCCGGGCAAACTGTCGGCGATGGCCGCATTTCTTCTGGTTCCAGCCTTTCTGATGGGGCTGATGTTCCCGCTCGGACTGCGTTTTCTGGCCGAAAAGAGACCCTCTCACATACCCTGGGCCTGCGCAGTGGACAGCTTCTTCTCGGTGACCGCCGCCTCGGTCGCGGTACTGCTTGCCCTGCAGGCCGGCTTCGCCATCGTCCTGACCGTCGCCGCCGCCGCCTATCTGCTGTCGGCTCTGGCTCTGCGATAGAAGAAGAAAAACGGCCAAGAACACCAGCTTGAAATTCACCGGCTCGAGCCGCAATAAAACGCCAAACCAATCGTATGACAGAAAGGAGCCAACCCAAAATGTCGACTACAATCTATTGGTTCTCCGGTACCGGCAACTCGCTGCACGCGGCCAGGTCGATCGCCGATCGACTGCACGACGAAACCCGGGTGGTGGCCATGGCGCAGGTCTTGCGAAGCGGGAACCGGCCGCAGGCGGAGGGGCGGATCGGCATTGTCTGCCCGGTATACGCCCTGGGGTTGCCGGCCATTGTCCAAAGATTCATCCGGCGTCTGCCGAAGGATGGAGCGGAGTCGGTGTTCGCCGTGGTCACTTTCGCCGCCACCTCGGGCGGCGCCATCCCGCTGCTGCAAAGGAAGTTGGCCAAACGCGGTTTGCCTTTGCATCAGGCATTCGGTCTCAAGATGCCGGAAAACTACCCGCCGATGGGCGGGCCGCCGCCGGACGAAAAGCAACGGCGGCTCCTGGAACAGGCGGAAAGCAAAATCGAGAAAGTGGCGGCGACTCTCAACCAGGCGGAAGAGCCTTGCCGGGAAAAGGCCAATATCCTGCTCAGAACACTGGGCAGGATCGCAAGCCCATGGTTCAGCCGGGGACTGAAAAAGGCCGACGCGAAATTCCGCGCAAACGACAGGTGCAACTGCTGCGGAGTCTGCGCCAGACTGTGCCCGGTCGACAATATCGAGATCAAACTTGAAAAACCGGCCTGGCTGGGGCATTGCGAACAGTGCTTCGCCTGCCTGCACTGGTGCCCGCAAACCGCCATCGAATACGGAAGAAGAAGCCAAAGGCAGCCGCGCTACCATCATCCCCAAACTGAACTGGAGGATTTCCTGCAAATACGAGGGAAGAAAGCGGAAGTCGCGACGGATGCAGCCGAAAACAGACAATTTCAGTGGTGAATAACAATAGATTTTTGGCTCTTTCTCAAAACGAATGGGTTGCTAATAGTTTTTTCTTAGATTTTGTGGGTAAAAGAAAATTCCGGTCAGCGACCGGCGTTGGCATGTAGAGGAAGACCACGTCGCGTACGG
>SLSR01000126.1 GCA_007130365.1 Lentisphaeria bacterium | reverse complement strand
TAATGACTCATGGCCGAATTCGCATGAATTAATCAGGCTATATGGCCATGCTCAATGGTCTGGAGAAGGCGCTCGAAAAGAAAATTCCGGTCAGCGACCGGCGTTGGCATGTAGAAGAAGACCACGTCGCGTACGGATCAGAAAGTGCGCTGTGCCCCTCTGGATGGCCCGAAACCCGAAACCTGAAACCCGAAAACTGAATTCTGTCACGAGCAATGCATCATTTCTGAATGTGAATTGAAACAAGCTACCCACTCAAAGTGAGAAAGAACCGTCTTTGTCGACTATGAGCGTGAATATGGCAAACTGAAGAGAGCGAAGAAGCGTGCAAGTGTCGTTCAGCCTGCGACCTCCTTGGGCTTAAAAAACGCAAGGTCTAGAGTTCTGAATCTGCAACCAATACAAGCAATGGAGATTACCCGAAGTGTCATTCAAAGCAGCCTTCATCGGAGCCGGCAGCATCGGCTTCACCCGCAGTCTGGTGCGCGACCTGCTCGCGGTACCGGAATTCAAGGACATGTCGATCGCCCTGATGGACATTGACGAACGCAACCTGGAGATGATCCACTGCCTGCTCGAGCGCGACATCAAAACCAACCAACTGGACGAAGTCGGCTTGAGCGCGACCACCGACCAGGCCGCGGCCGTGGCCGATGCCAAGTACGTATTCAATGTCGCCCGGGTCGGCGGCCTGGAGGCCTTCCGCACCGACATTGAAATTCCGCTGCGCTACGGCATCGACCAGTGCGTGGGCGACACTCTGTGCGCGGGCGGCATCATGTACGGGCAGCGCGGCATCCCGATGATTCTCGAACTGTGCGACGACATCGTCGAGCAGGCCGACCCCGAATGCATGCTGCTCAACTACGCCAATCCCAACGCCATGATGACCTGGGCCGCCAGCCATTACGGCGGAGTCCACACCCTGGGGCTTTGTCATGGAGTCCAGGGCGGCGCCCGGCAGATTGCCGGCGCCTTTGGCATTCCGGTCGAAGAGCTGGACTACATCTGCGCCGGCATCAACCACCAGACCTGGTACATCCAACTGCTGCATCGGGGACAGAATCTGACCGGTCGACTGCTGGCCGCGATGGAAGCCAACCCCGAACTGGCGAAAAAGGAGAAGGTGCGCATCGACATGCTGCGCCGCTTCGGCTACTACAGCACCGAATCGAACGGACATCTGAGCGAATACCTGCCCTGGTACCGCAAGCGGCCGGAGGAAATCAAGGATTGGATTTCTCTCGACTCCTGGATCAATGGCGAAACCGGCGGCTATCTCCGGGTCTGCGAGGAAGGGCGCAACTGGTTCGAAAACGACTTCCCCAACTGGATGAAGGAAGAGCCCCGGAAAATCGTCGGCGGCGAACGCAGCGCCGAACACGGCAGCTACATTGTCGAGGGACTGGAGACCGGCCGGCTCTATCGCGGACACTTCAACGTGGTCAACTGCGGCAGCATCGAAAATCTGCCTGACGACGCGATTGTCGAAGTCCCCGGCTACGTCGACGGCAACGGCGTCAGCATACCACTGGTCGGCGAGCTGCCGCTGGGCTGCGCCGCGATCTGCCAGTCCTCGATCAACGTGCAGCGTCTGGCGGTCGAGGCTGCGGTGCATGGCGACGACAACCTGCTGCGACAGGCCATGATGCTCGACCCCCTGACCGGCGCGGTCTGCAGTCCGCCGGAGATCTGGCAACTGGTCGACGATATGCTGATCGGGCAATCGACATGGCTGCCGCAATACGACACCGCGATCGCCGAGGCGAAAAAACGCCGCGAGACCGACAAGCGCCTGCCGACTCGCGAGGGCTACCGGGGGGCGGCTCGACAAAAGACCAAGACGATCGAGGAAATGGCCGAAGACCGGGAGGCGGCCAAGCGCAATGCGGGGGCGGCCGACAAGGCGGGATTCACCGGCAAAAAGTCTGGCTAGCAGGCCAGTGGCCAGGCTCCTGACTCCTTGAAGCTTCAGCTCCGGTGCAGAAGCCCAGCCAAATGCTTATTCTACGGCTATATATTGTTCGAAGCAAACTGGGACAAGCTTGCCCCGTGAATCAACCGAACTGGAAACCCTCGCATGAACAACTCGCCTATCGTTGTCGTCGGCAGCGCCAATCTTGATTTTGTGGTAAAAACGAGACATTTGCCGGCTCCCGGGGAAACCGTGACCGACGGTGAGTTCAGCCAGGTCTTCGGTGGCAAGGGCGCCAACAGCGCGGTGGCGGCGGCGCGGGCGGGAGCCCGGGTTGCTTTCGTAGGCGGAGTCGGCGACGACGAACTCGGTCGACAGGTGCATCATAATCTTACCGCGCGCGGGGTTGATGCCGGACATCTGCTCACCCTTCCCGGCGTTGCCAGCGGAACCGCCCTGATCATGGTTGACGATGCGGGTGAAAATTGTATCGCGGTGGCACCCGGCGCCAATCGGCAACTTACCGCCCAGCACATTCGCGACTGTCAAACCACCCTGGCCGACGCCGCCATGATTATGCTTCAGATGGAAGTATCCCCCGCCGCCAACCGGGAGGCGCTGCGAATCGCGGCCGCATATTCCCGGCCAACCATGCTGAACTACGCTCCGTTCCGTCGGGACGCCGTCGAAATCGATGACAAAATCACCTGGCTGGTCGTGAACGAACTGGAAGCGGCCGAGCTGACCAATTGCTCTGTCTCCCATCCGGAGGAGGCGCTGTCAGCGGCCAAAAAGATGGTCGGGCTGGGGCCGGCCTGGGCAATCGTGACGCTTGGCAGGGCGGGTGTGGTCGCCGCCTCGCGGGAAAGCGAGCTGCGGATCGAGGCATTCCCGGTGCAGGCCATCGACACTACGGCCGCCGGCGACACTTTCTGCGGCGCCCTGGCCGCCGCTTTGCAGCGCCGGGAGGAGATGGCGCAGGCTCTGCGCTTTGCCTGCGCCGCCGCCGCACTCGCCACTACCAGGATGGGCGCGCAACCATCGATTCCCGACCGTGCCGCCATTGAGTGCCTCCTGAACGGGTCCGACCGCGTCTGATTTCTGTCATTTTCGTTTGTATCTCTGTATTGCGTGCCTGTTCTATTCTTGTGAATGGCAATAGCGATCTTTTGTCACGGCTAAGCCGTGGCACCAGCGTTGTCATGAATCAGGTTTGTCTTTCGCCATAATCGAAATTTACCGGGATTGACGGCGGGTTATCCGGGGCTATAATAACGCCCGATTGCGTGAGAGTT
>SLSR01000069.1 GCA_007130365.1 Lentisphaeria bacterium | reverse complement strand
CTCGGTGGCGAGCGCCTCGTTGCCGTCGCCGTCGCCGATGGTTCTTTCGACATGCTCGGCTCGCGCCAAGTCCCACCCCTTGATACAGCGGGCGGGAATCTCGATGGAGACGGGTGCGTGTTCGACCGTCCACGGATAGGTGTCGGCGGGTACTTGGCGGCGCGAGAATGTCGCCTGTGCGGCCAGGCTGTCCTGGTCGACGGCCAGTCCGTAGTTCCAGGCATCGGCCGGATGGATGTTCCAGGCGGGCATGTCCGCCGTGCTGCGTTCATCTTGCAGGTCTCGCCGCCAGTCTTCCGCGACCGGCAGCGCATAGACCAGCGGGCCGCGCTCCACGGCCACCCCGCCGCGCGGCCAGCGGGAGAGGCGGCATTCCATCGGCAGTTCCAGCTCGACCACATCGTTGCTGGCAAAGCGCCGCTTGAGCGGCACGAACGAGCCGGACCACAGGGGGGCTTCATAAGCTTCTTCGTTGATGGTAAGAACCGGTTCGCGACACCATCCCGGAATCCGGACATGAAAGGTGAACTCCGTCGGTTCGCTCATGGAAAAGCGGAAGCGGACCCTCTCTTCAAATGGGTATTCGCATTCCTGCACCACCGAAACCGGTGTTTGCTCAGCGCCCAGTCTGCCAGTGAACACTGTCGGCGCGTAGAGTGCGGCGACCAGTCCGCCGCCGCCGTCGGCCAGCCACATGCGGGAGGCGAAGCCGGGCACGATGCGATTAACGTCGCCCGGGCAGCAGGGTGTGCCGGGGTTGGGGCGGTAGGACATGTGCGGGCGGCCGCGAAATTGTTCATGGTGGTTCGAGTGCCGGTCGCAGATCAGTTGGTTGGGGCCGCTGAAGTACTGCAAGGCCTTGGCATCCGGCGTGATCGCCCCATAGCCCGCGTTGAACAGCGCTTTTTCCAGGTTGTCCGCATAGCGGGCGTCGCCGGTGGCCAGCAGCAGATAGCCGACCGACCAAATATAATCGGCGATATCGCAGGTCTCGTGGCCGTCGAGCGGATCCTTGCCGCGCAAGGCCTCGGTGGAGCTGGGGATGCCGTCGACCAGCATCTGGTCGCGGTCGAGCTTGCGATAGGCGTTTTCGGCGGCCCGCAGGGCGGCGACATCGCCGGTGTGCAGGTAGTGGATAGCGCCGAGCTTGGCCATTTCATTAAAGGTAACGCCGTGCTGGGTGTCCTTCTGGTCAGAGAGCATGAAGGCCAGAGTCGAGGGGTTCCGCGGATAGCGACGGTTGAATTCGGCATACCATTGCAGGGCCTGTTTGCGCAGGCTCTGGTTGTCGGTGATCCCGGCCGCCCACAGCGCCGCCTCGAGGTTGAGGATGTCGCGCCCCCGGCCATATTCATACTCGGTGTCGCCGAGATAGTGGCGGGCCAGCGCTTCGGCGGCGCGGCGGTCGGAGTTCAGCGCCATCAGCGCCCGGAAGAAGACCGCGTGCGGCCAGCGCCAGCGCCGCTTGTACTCGGCCAGGGAGCCGGTGTCTTCCAGCCGCTCCCTGGTCAGCCGCCGCATGCTTTCCGGGCCGAGATAGCCGTCGTCGCGCTGGTGGCCGAGCACGTGGCCGACGCTGCGCATGGCCTTGGCCCGCAGATTGTCGTCTTCCAGCAGGATGGCGCAGCGCAGCATGCCGTCCACCCAGTAGGCGGTCTGCTCGTAGGGCTCCCAAATGAAGGAACAGCGGTTGGCCGTTTCGTCGCCGTGCCAGCTCACCTTGTCGAAGGGGTAGCCCGCCGCTTCGAGGTGGCCGGTCAGGCCGTCGCGGAATCGCTCCAGGCTCTGCCGCAGCCAGCCCCGGGTTTGAATTGCCTTAAGGGGTTGCTCGTTGAAAACACCGTGATAGGATTTCATTGCTAGTTATTGTGCCTTGCTTATAGTCCAGAACCGACGAAATTCAGCCAGGAGTCCCGGGGTGTCGAAGTATGAACCTCGCAGGAATCGTCTTTCCCGGCCCATCCAAACCCCCTCGTATATCTCCTGGCAGTGCTGGCCATGGTATTTGTCAATTTGCGACAGATGATTCTCAATCTCCAAAAGCCGGCTATGACGTTCGGTTTCCGAATCGGAGTACAGCCGCCTTTCCGCCTTCAGCCAGGCCAGGGCAAGTTCAGATCGGACAATCAGGTAATACCGGTTCTCGTCAAGTTTCCATTTGTAAAAAGCAAACGCGGCATTATCCAAACGCCCCTTTAGCCGCATCAAACCTTCAATGGAAGCATTGGCCAGCCTCAGCGCTTCTGCATAAGAGTTCTCTTTCTTCCGGATGATTTCAGGCTCCCCCTTCCGGGTCTTTTGATACAGGGGAAGATAGGACGAATCCCAGCGGAAAGCGGCCCAGTTGAGGTGAAACGGATTGCGGTTGATCATGTCATCCTCGTCCTCGTAGCGTTCCGCCACCCGCAGCCGGTTCATGAAGTTCCCGCCGTGCAATTCATTCGCCTCCGCCACGGTCAGCAACGCTCCCTCCGGTGTGACCAGGAAGCTTCCCTGAGGGTCGGGGACCGCCGGGTATCCCCGGGTGATTCCCTTGAGCGGATGCTGGCGGCCGAAGGTGAATGGTCCCACGCATTGGGCTTCCTGCACGACTTCGCCGGTATGTCGAAGAATGACGGCCATCTCCTCTTTGACCTCTTTTCCGAATCGGCAGGCGGTGAATTGGCGCAACGCCGCTTCCGGATCATCGGATTGCCCGCTGGCGGCGGCGCCGAGAAACCACAGGTTCGCCTCCTGGGCGGCGCCCAGGATGGTGTCGTAGCGGGTGCGCGTGGGCTCGGGATCCGCGCAGCTCGCCCCGGCAAAGCGGGCGACCCGCGCCTGAATCCCCTCCACCCCCTGGGCCGCCCAATAATCGAATTGGCGCTTCAACTCCGTCAATCGGCAATTGGCGACATAGTGCATTCCCGCGTTTTCGCCGAAGATGTCCACTTCCACGATCTGGTGTCGATCCGGAAAAGCGCCAATCAGGGGGTGGTGGATGTTTCCAGGCGCCCAATCCTGGGGGACGCACTTGATCTGCAGTATAATCCCGGGGTGAATCCGCCGGATGGCCGCCACGATTCCCTCAACCTGCTCCGGATGCCAGGCGAAGGTGTTCAAGAACAATTTCTTACCCAACCCGGTGCACACTTCGTGGATGGTTTCCACAAGCCGGGTGAGAAATTTCTCGTCCTGGGCCACCCAGAACTTGCTCTCGGTCACCTTCAGCACAAT
>SLSR01000096.1 GCA_007130365.1 Lentisphaeria bacterium | reverse complement strand
GATCATGGTTCTGCCAAAATTGCAGACCAAACGACAGCTGTCGACAAACCGTTGCAGACCGCCGGTTCTATCCGGAAAGCGCCGATCCAGATAATACCTTGTTCGCCGTCGAATCTCCGGCACGAACAGCATGTACCAGAATACCACCATATACATAATGTGATAGGCGGGGCGACGCCCCCCCAGCCTAATCAGACCGCGGAAAAATCGCATGTGCCAGGGTTTGCCGATTTTCCGCAAGCGCCAGTCCTCCCCTCTCTCCCCACCGCCACCAGGTTCCGATGCCTTCCGCTCGGCCTGAGACTGAGGCGGGTCATCCGCAACCTCTGGCCATGCCCGGAGCGCAACCGCCTGGCCGGCAACCTCAAGACAACGATTCTCCGACTCCACCCAGGAGCCGGTGTTTATATAGCGAATCCCGTCGATGCGCGAATCCTCCGCGCAATGGACATGCCCGCAGACCACCAGCTCAACTCCTTCGGCCTGCGCATGTCGAACTGCGTTCCTGCGCACCGTGCTTCGCATCATCCGATAAAGCCTTCGCCAGCGTTTCGCATAGGCCGCGAAATGAAGCGAAGTCAGCCCCAGGCGCAATCGGATCTTGTGCAACATGCGAAAAACCCCGACCCCGTGGCGCAGACGTCGCCCCACCGTGTCAAAGCAGACGCCATGCAAAATCAATGTCGGCACCGGACTGTCAAGTCGATACTGAGGAACGCTCTCCACTCCCCAGTGGCGGCGCATCGCCTCGGCATCGTCGTGATTCCCCTCGATCCAGACGACTTCGACACCATCCGCAGGATGCAGCAATCGGCACAGCAGGGCACGGTCGACGGAGGAGAGAGGCTGCGCCGGACTGTCCACCGTGTCGCCATTGAGAACCAGCCGGTCGCCCGCTTGCAGAGAGTCAAGAAAGCAGGAGAGGGCATCCCTTCGGCAGTGCGAGGAGCCCAAATGCAGATCACCGACCACCAAGGTGCGCCGCGGCTCGGCGGCCGCAGTTGAAAAATCGGAATGTGCCTTCATATTATCTTTATTCAAGCGCAAAGCCCTTGGCTTTCTTGTCGCACGGACTTTTTGTGGTGGTTGTAGCTCAGTCGGTTAGAGCGCCTGGTTGTGGCCCAGGAGGTCGGGGGTTCGAGTCCCCTCATCCACCCCATTTTTTTCCGCGTCGACATCGCTAAAGCGCGACCTCGAGCAACCAAGCCCCGAATAGGGCAGGACAGGATAATCTCCCGCCGCAGGAATTCCCGACATGCCACGCCACAGCCTGAAGGCTGAAGCGAAAAAATTGGCGGAATACAGACTCTAATCCATCGGGCGAAACTGAAATTTTCATAACCCTATGCAGGCAATAGCAATAACAAACTTTTCTCCATTTTTTTCAAGAATTCATAAATTTAATATAGCCCGTCTTTTATGGGGTGCCCGAGATGGCGCATTCGAGACTCCGAAAACGATTCGCTCCGCTGCTGGCATGCCTGTTCCTGTTGGCACTCGGGGTCGCATGGTTCGAGTACGGCTCTCTGCTGCGGCAGCGCTGGCGACCCGACGAGGATGCCTACGACGAAATCATCCGGGAGGCGGCGGGCCGGCACGGAATCTCCCCCTACCTGGTAAAGGCAGTGATCAAACAGGAGAGCAATTTCAACCCGTTGGCGGTGGGGGCGGCCGGCGAACGCGGCCTGATGCAAATCATGGACGGCGCGGTGCAGGACTGGGAACAGGGAACCGGTCGTCGCTGCCTGCACCGGGGACAACTGTTCAGCCCGAGATTGAACATCGAAGTCGGCACCTGGTATTTGGCGCGAGCCCTGCGCCGATGGCACGAATACCGCGACCGCGAAGCGTTGGCTCTGGCCGAGTACAACGCCGGCCCGAGCCGGGCACGCGCCTGGGCGCCGGAGGACAGGAACGCAGACCTTCTGCCCCTGGTTGCCTTCCCGGGAACTCGCGACTATATTGTTAAAATACTGACCTATAAAGCCGAATTCGAATCGCGAGACCAGTCCGCCCGGAATTTCGAACCATGATGCAAAACACCGAATCCCAAGTTCGCGCCTTGCTCAACCTGATCCAGGACGACGACCTCAAGGTAGCCTCCCTGGCCATGGAGCAATTCCTGAAACTGGAAAAAGGCCTGACCGATCGCCTGCTGGCCGAACACCAGGAGGCGGCCGATCCGCGGCTGCGCCATCGCATCCATCAGCTCAGCGGAATCTTGCAGCGTCGGCGCAGCCGACTTGAATTCGCACACTCCATGAATTCCCAGAAAATGGGCATATGGGAGGGGCTGTGCCGAATCAACAGTGTCTACGACCTCCGCTGCAACCAGGAGAACCTGGAATCCGAAACCGAAAAGCTGATCACTGAAATGATGATCAGCCAGCCGACCGCTCTGCCCCAGGTCGCGGCAGTCATGCGCGAACACCGCTTCTCGGTTCCGGAAGAGACCATGGTGGACATCGAGCTGTACCTGGTGGAAAGCGTGCTCGAATCGAGAATCGGCAGCGCCGCCGTCCTGTGCGGCCTGACCCATCATCTCGCCAGCCAGGCGGGCTGGCGCGGAACCGTCGTCCTGCACGAAGGACGATTCTGCTTGATCGACCGCCAGGACAATCTCCTGGATCCGAGCGCCGACTGGGGCATTTCAAAACTCGAAACTCGCGGCCTGATCCACCCATGCGCCCCGCGCGACCTGTGGCTGGCGGTGCTGACCCAGCTCTTCCTGGTGGCCTTGGTCGACGGACACTTGCGCGATCTCTATCATTTCGGCTATCTGCTGACCGCCCTCGACGACAGCGACATGACCATTCTACCCAGCCCCCTGGGGGCAGGGATAAGTCAACCATAACCGGGAGAGTGCAGCCTTGAACGAAATCTTACTCGAATTGGCAAAGCAAAAAGTAGAAGACCCGCGAGTCCTGATCAATGGCGTCGCGAAACGCGCCACCGAGCTGGCTCGCGGCGCCCGCCCCCTGGTCCCGATTGCGCCGGGTGAGACGGTAAACTGGCTGGACGTCGCCCTGCGCGAAGTGGCCGAAGGCAAGATCGAAATCCTTACCCAGTCCCAGGCTGCATCCTAACCTGACACATCCCGAATAAATTCCGCGGCGGAGTCTGCCCGGCCAGCCCCCGCCGCGGTCGGAAGCCACCGCAGCCGGCCATTCTTGGCCGGTGAAAAAAGGGACGGCATGATCTTTTCACGCCGCCCCCTTCGTCGGCGCCAAACCCTTAAATCAGGCTAGACGCCGCCTCCGGCTCAACCCAAGCTACTTCTTGTTCGCGGCCAAATGATACTTCGGCTTGCGCGCCTTGATCGTGAACTCGGTATCCTCGGCCACATCCTTGAACACATAGACGCCGTCGGCGTCGGTCGTGGTCTTGCCCAGCGGGCCGGCGTCGATTTCGACCCCCTCCAAGGGCTTGCCCTTGTGAACCACCCGTCCCTTGACCGTGACCAGCTTGGTGGCCGCAATGGCAATCGGCTGGTTGTCGCCGGCCTTCCCCTGCACCTTCGCAGGCTCGAAGCGGAATTCCGGCAGGCTGAAGACAAACTCGTATTCCGTGCCCTCGGCGGTCGACGGGAAGTTGAAATAGCCGTCGGCTTCACTCTTGGCCCCGCCCAGCGGGCCGCCGTCGACTTCGACTCCGGACAACGGCTTGCCCTTGTGCAGAATCCGGCCGTTCAGCTCGATCATCCGGGTGGCCGAAATGGTCACCGAATGATCTTCCTCGGCCTGGCCGGACAATGCCCTTGGCTCGAACTTGAAACCAGACTTGGCGAAGACGATCTTGTAGTCACTGCCCTCGACTACCTCTTCAAAGAAAAAGCCGCCCTTGTCGTCGGTTTTAAGCTCGCCCAAGTCACCGCCGGAAACCGTCACCCCCTCAACCGGCTTGCCGCGACTGAGAACGACCCCCGAAAGCGAGAAGATTTCTTCGGCGAAAAAGTCCAGATCCTCAAGGTTTTCGCCGGCCTTCAAAGTAACCGACGCCTCCTGCGTCGGCCTTTTGGCAGGCACCTCGCCCGGCGGTTCCCCTTTCGGCTTTTCGGATTGCCTGCCAGCCTCTTCGTCTTTGCCTTTCACTTCTTGCTCCTTCTCTTTTGCCTTTTCCTTTTCCTTTTCCTGCTCTTCCTTCCGCGCCTTCTCCTCGGCCGCCGCCTTGGCCTCGGCCGCCTTCTTGACCCTGACCTCAGACTCGGCCGCCTTCTCCTCCGACTGCGGCTTGGCTTCGGTTTTCTTCTCCTCCGGCTGACGATTGCGGAAACGCGAAATAATCCCGGTCAAGGGCATGGTTGCGGCCTCCTGGCTGTATTCCTCTTCACGAATGTCCTTCTCCTCCTCCGGCGAAGGCAAGGGTTCCACTTTCAACCTGAAAATACACAGATCAATCAATTTGTCGAAGTCGACCGGCACCTCCTTGTTGGGCTCGATGCGCTCGCCGTCGATGATGATCCCGTTCAAACTGCCAAAATCGGTGACGAAGGCCTGCGGCTTGCCATTGTACTCGAAGCGCATTTTCCCGTGATAGCCGGAGACCGCCGGGAAATTCAGTACAATGTCATTGTCCTTAAGCCGCCCGACCTTCACCTTCTGCGGTGGGAATTGATATGTCTTCGCCTCGCTCTCCGATTCATTCTTCGAAAAAACGCTGACCTTGAATTTCATGGTTCAATCTCCCTTTCCTAATATTGCCATTCGCCTTTGATTCAGACGTCGAACACAAGACCATGCCGGCTGCCTTGAACCGACATTATGAAACTAAACATACACCGCTTTCTCAATAATGCAAACGCACGCAAGGCCATTGTTGAAAACAGTATATTGACAACTTAGCATAAACCATTCCCCCATTGCTGCAAACGACTGGAAATATCAATGCGCCAAGCTATGTTGATTTTTTCAACAATCGCCCCGACAGGATGGCTTGCGCGAAGCTCGCAACGGCGGATCCGCAGAGCAAGCGCCAACAACTTTGGCTGGAAGTGCAATGAAACCACTGTCCGAAAAATTCGACCTGGCGCGCCGGGAGGCGCTCGCGGCTCTGGACCAGGCGACGGATTCCGCAACTGTAGAGCAACTGCGCATAGACTATCTGGGGCGCAGGGGGGCGATTCCCGCCCTGTTCCGCGAAATGGGCGGACTGAGCCCGGAGCAGCGCCCCGTGGTCGGACAGGTCGCCAACCAGGCCAAAACCGAAATCCAGGCGGCGGTCGAAGAGGCTTTGCAGCGCCTGAGCGACACCGCGACGACCGCGACCCTGGATCTGAATCTGGATCCGACCATGCCCGGCCGGCGGCGCCGGGTCGGCAAAAAACACCCGGTAGTGCAAGTGATGGACGAAGCCATCGACATTTTCCGACGCATGGGCTTTATCGTCGCCGACGGCCCGGATCTTGAAACCGAATACCACAACTTCGACGCGCTGAACACGCCGACCGACCATCCCTCCCGCGACCGGCAGGACACTTTCTACCTGGCCGACGGGAGATTGCTGCGAACCCAGACTTCACCAGTTCAGATCAGAGTCATGGAGAGCCAGGAGCCGCCCTTGCGCATCGTCTGTCCCGGCCGCTGCTTTCGCCGCGACACTCCGGACGCCACCCACTCCATGAACTTCCACCAGATCGAAGGGCTCTACGTCGACCGGCAGGTCTCCCTGGCCGACCTGAAGGCAACCATGACCGTCTTCGCCCACGAACTGCTGGGCTCCGAGGTCAGCGTGCGCTTCCGCCCCCACTTCTTCCCCTTTACCGAACCCAGCCTGGAATATGACTTCTCCTGCATCATGTGCGGCGGCAAGGGCTGTCGCGTCTGCAAATATTCCGGCTGGCTGGAGATTTCCGGAGCCGGCATGGTCGATCCGGCCGTCTTCCAGGCTGTCGGCTACGATCCCGAAAAATGGACCGGCTACGCCTTCGGCATGGGCATCGAACGGATTGCCATGATCCGACATGCCATCGGAGACATCCGTATGCTATATGAAAACGACCTGCGCTTCCTCGCGCAATTCTAAAGCTGACTGATCCAGGGCAAACCAAGCACGCGAAGAATACACATGAAAACTTCACTGCACTGGCTGCGCAACTATATCGACATCAACTGGAACGCCCGGGAGCTGGCGGAAATGCTGACCCTGGCCGGACTCGAGGTCGAATCGATCGAGGAGGCCGCGCAACTGCCGGAAACCGTCGTGGTCGGCCGCATCCTCACTCGGGGAAAACACCCGAACGCCGACAAATTGAGCGTCTGCCAGGTCGACACGGGCGCGGAAAAGCCGCTGCAAATCGTCTGCGGCGCCCCCAATTGCGCGGTCGGCAGCCGAATTCCGGTCGCCCTGGTTGGCACCCGCCTGGCCGACGACTTCAAAATCAAGAAAAGCAAATTGCGCGGAGTCGCGTCGGAGGGCATGATGTGCAGCGCCGCCGAACTCGGTCTCGGCAGCGACCAGGACGGCCTCCTGCAGCTTTCTCCCGAGCTGACGCCCGGTCTGCCGGTCGCCCAATGCCTGGGCTCCGACACCATCATCGACTGGGAAGTCACTCCGAACCGGCCCGACTGGCTGTCGCATCTCGGCATCGCGCGCGAAATCGCCGCCCTGGCCGGACATCCGGACTGCTTGCGGACGCCGCAGCCGATCCTGCGGCCGCTGCCCGGAAGCGACCTCCGCGAGTTCGTCTCCCTGCAAGTGGACGCCCCCGACCTCTGCCCCCGCTACACCGCCCGACTGCTGCGCCAGGTCAAGATCAAGCCCAGCCCGGAATGGATGCAGAGCGCCCTGACCGCCGTCGGCATTCGCCCGATCAACAATGTGGTGGACATCACCAACTATGTAATGATGGAATGCGGCCAGCCCCTGCACGCCTTCGACTGCGACCGGGTGCGCGACGGCAGGCTGATCGTCCGCCGCGCCGATGAGGGCGAAACCATCGTCACCCTGGATCAGCGCTCCCATCGACTGACCTCGCGGCAACTGCTGATCGCCGATCCCCGCGGGGGTATCGCCCTGGCCGGCGTGATGGGCGGCGCCAACAGCGAGATCGGCCGGGAAACCACCTCGGTTCTTCTCGAGAGCGCCTGCTTTGCGCCAGCCAGTATCCGAGCCACCGCCCGACAACTCGGAATGCACTCCGAATCCTCGCATCGCTTCGAGCGCGGTGTCGACATCGAAGCGGTCGAACTGGCCAGTCGCCGGGCGGCCGCCCTGATCCAGGAGCTGGCCGACGCGGAACTGGTCGACGGCTGCCTGGACTTCTACCCGGAGCCCTATCAGCCGGAAATGGTGCCCTGCCGCATCGACCGGGTGAACCAATTGCTCGGAGTCGAGTTGAGCATCGACCGAATCGTCGACTATTTCGAGCGCCTGCGCCTCACAATAGTCAGGCGCGAAACCGACATTCTGTCGGTCTCCATTCCCTCGTTCCGTCGCGACCTGAGTCGCGAAGCCGATCTGATCGAGGAGGCCGCCCGCCTCTATGGCCTGCAGAACATCCCGGCCCGAAGCGCCGCCGCCGTGGTCGGCGGCAGCCGTCATCAGGACGCCTATGTTCCGATCGAGCGGGCGCGGGACGGTCTGCTCGCCCTCGGCTTCCAGGAAACCATGACCTACAGCACCATTTCCGCCGACGACGCCCTGGCCGCGATCGGCGGCAGTTCCGAACAGTTGATCGAGCTGGACAACCCGATCAGCGCCGAGTCCGCATGCATGCGCCCCTCCCTGCTCCCCGGTCTGCTTCGCACCGTCGCCCACAACGTGGCTCACGGCAACCACGATCTGGCCATCTTCGAGATCGGTCGGATCATCGTCAATCATCCCGATTTCCCCGAAGAGCGCTATCAGGCCGGACTGGCTCTCGGCGGCCGCCCCCATCCGGAACGCTACGGCGACGAAAGGGGGCGCGAGTTCGACTTTTTCGACCTCAAGGGAAGACTCGAAGGCTGGTTCGCCTGCCGCAACCTGCCGGAGCCGGACTGCCGGCCGGCCAGACACCCCGCCCTGGTCGACGGGCAGACCGCCGAAATGACGATCGACGGCCAGACCGTCGCCACCCTGGGCCGGGTCAGACCGGAGCTGACCAGGGGCATGCGACTGCAGCACCCCCTGTTCGTCGCCCTCGTCGAACTGGATCGGGCGGCCGCCGTTGCGCAGACGGACAAAAAGGCGCGGCTGCTGCCCCAGTTCCCCGCCACCACCCGCGACATCTCGATGATTGTCCCGGACTCGCTGTCCCACCGCGACATCGTCAAGGCCATTCGCGAATGCCGCTGCCCCTGGCTTGAGGACATTCAACTGTTCGACCTCTACCAGGACCGGGAAAACCTGGGGCCGAACCGCCGCAGCCTCGCCTATTCCCTGACCTATCGCGATTCCGCCCGCACCCTGACCGACGACGAGGCGACTCAAGCCCATGAACAGATCAAGGAGCACCTGGCCGCCAGGCTGAAGCTGGAGTTCCGCTGATCATGCATGGCGGCCGCCGCCTTGCCGCGCGGTGGCTTGACACCGCCTTGACATAAGCGCTCGCTCCACGGGAAAATCCCCGGCGGCAACGATTGTATGGCCTTCAACTTGCGCGACCTTTAAGGTTGAGGCACTGAGTTCTGAACAAAGGTATCCCGGAACCCCGAACCCCGGAAACCAAAAACCACAACCCAGGAACCCCAAACCATGGACACCGGCAAAGTCTCCCGGCTCACCCGCGAACTTTTGCTCGCGATTGACGAAGATCCGGAGCGCGAAGGACTCCACGACACACCGCGGCGAGTGGCGCAAAGCTATGCCTTTCTGACCAGCGGCTACCGCCTGGATCCGGAAGCCATCGTCAAGAGCGCCATCTTCAACGACGACTGCAACCACATGATCATCGTCCGCGACATCGAGCTGTACAGCCTTTGCGAACATCACATGCTGCCCTTCTTCGGGCGCTGCCACATCGGCTACATCTCGCGCGGCAAGGTGATCGGGGTCAGCAAAATGGCCCGCATCGTCGACTGCTTCGCCCGCCGCCTGCAGATTCAGGAGCGCCTGACCCGGCAGATCGCGCGGATCATCTCGGAGCACTTGCAGCCGGAAGGCGTCGGCGTGGTCGTCGAAGCCCACCACCTGTGCATGATGATGCGCGGCGTCGAAAAGCAGAACTCATGCATGACCACCTCCGCCATGCTCGGCAGCTTCCACGGCAGCGCCGCCACCCGCAACGAATTCCTGCAACTGATCGGCCGCCAACTTACCACCGGCTGAAATAACTATGATTGCAGCAATGAACCATAGAAAAGCTTTGCTCGAAAATCGACAGGTTGGCTTGTTTGGCCGACAAGAGCCGACATTTTTGCTGAAGATTGTCGCGGCATCGATTGCCGTTGCGCTGGCGGCCGCGGTTTGCGGCGGCAGTGCGACGGCAGCGGCGACGGCCGAGCTGCGGCCGGATCCGGCGCTGGTTCAGGGTCGACTGGACAACGGCGTGGCCTATGCCATTCTGCCCAACCGCGAACCTCGCGAAAGAATCTCACTGCGCCTGCTGGTCAAGGCCGGCAGCCTGCACGAAGGCGAGGAGGAAAGAGGCCTCGCCCACTACCTGGAGCACATGGGCTTTCGCGGCACCGAGAATTTCGCGGCCGGCACCCTGGTCGAGTATTTCCAGAATCTCGGCATGGCCTTTGGCGCCGACACCAACGCCTATACCGGGTTCGACCGCACGGTCTATATGATCGAGCTGCCGTCGCCGGAGCCGGAGAAGGTGGCGGAAGCCCTGACCGTACTGCGCGACTACGCCAGCCGAATGCTGATCGAAGAGGCCGAGGTCGAGGCGGAAAGAGGGGTCATCCTGGCCGAAAAGCGCGACCGCGACTCGGTCGCCTATCGCGCCACCCGCGCACTGTTCGACTTTCTGCTGCCCGAATCGATCATTCCCCAACGCTTCCCGATCGGGGCTCGCGAAGTGATCGCCAGCGCGACGGCCGCGCAATTGCGCGACTTCTACGAGAAGTGGTACCGCCCGGAAGGCATCGCGCTGATTCTGGTCGGCGAACTCGAACCGCCGGAAATCCTGCCTCTGCTGGAAGAGCACTTCGGCGACTTCCAGGCGGCCCGCCCCGCCGTGCCCGAGCCGGAACTCGGCCGCGTGGTCGCCGACGGTCTGCAAATCCGCCTGCATCACGAGCCGGAAGCGGCCCGTCTCCGCCTGTCGATCCAGACCATGCAACCCTACGCCCCTCCCGAGGACAGTCCGGCCAGGCGCAGCGCCGAACTGAACCGCCGACTTGCCATGCTGATCCTGCAAAGGCGCTTCGACCGCCTGGCGCGGCGCGAGGACGCGGTCTTCGAACAGGCGCGCGTCTTCGCCCACGACTATTTCGACTTCTTCACCAACGGCTCGATTGAACTGACCACGAAGGCCGAAGAATGGCGGCCGGCGCTGCAACTGGCGGAGCGGGAACTGCGGCGGGCTCTCGATCACGGTTTTCCGGAAGAGGAGCTGACCGAGGCCAGAGCCACCATTCTGCGGGAATACCGGGAGGCGGCCCGGCAGGCCAACACCCGCAACAACCGCAATCTGGCCGAGAGCCTGGTGCGCCACCTGGTCGCCGACCGGATATTCACTCACCCGCAGGACGATTTCAAGTGGGCCGAAGCAGTGCTTGCGGAACTGACCAAAGATGCCGTGGACGAGGCTTTCTCCGAGGTCTGGCGGGAACCCGGCAGATTCATCTTCGTTTCCGGCAATCTTGATCTGGCCGAGCCGGAAGCGACGATCGCCAAAGTCTACCGGGAAAGTTTCGAAACCCCGGTGCAGGCCTGGAGTCCGCCGCCGCCGGAAGAATTCGCCTATGTCGACTTCGGCCCGCCAGGCGAGATCGAAAGCCGGAACGACAACCGGGAGCTGGAGCTTTCGCAGATAGTCTTTGCCAACGGCGTGCGCCTGAACTTCAAGCGCACCGACTTCGCCGAGGGCGAAATTCTGCTGCTCGCCCGACTCGGGCACGGCCGCCTGACCGAACCCGCCGACCGCCCCGGCTGGACCGGGCTGGCCGGCATGGTCTTTATCGAGGGCGGCCTGCAGCAGCACAGCCATGAAGACTTGCGCCGACTGTTCGCCGGAACCACCGTCGGCTGGAATCTGCAAACCGAAGCCGACGCCTTCGTGTTCGGCGGCACGACCAACCAGGAGGATCTGCCCAGGCAACTGCAACTGCTCGCCGCCTACCTGACCGCCCCCGGATTCCGCGAGGAAGCCCTGCGCCTGGCCCGGCGACGGCTGCCGGAAATCTACAACCAGACCCGGCGGACCAGCCAGGGGGTGCTGCAAAGGCAAGTGGCCAACTTTCTGGCCGGCGGCGACCATCGCTTCGGACTGCCGGAAATGGAAACCATGCTCGAATACGAAATGGCGCAACTGCGCGAATGGCTGGCCGACACTCTGGCCGAAGGCTATCTGGAAATATCGGTGGTCGGCGACTTCAAGCCGGAGGCATTGCTCGAAGCATGCCGCCAAACCCTGGCCGCCCTGCCGCCGCGCCGGAAAGAGAAAGAGGCTAAGGAGGAACTGCGGAAATTGAACCGGCCCGCCAGCGGCCAGGAAAAGACCTTCCATTTCCAGTCCCGCCTGCCCGGAGGCCGCGCCCTGGTCTACTGGCCGATCCCCGACATGTACGAGATCGAACGCACCCGGCGACTCTCCGTCCTCGCCAGCGTGTTCCGGGACCGCATGCGGCGGCAAATCCGCGAAGACCTCGGAGACACCTACAGCGCCTTCGCCGTCAGCCGCCCCGACGACACCTTTCGCGACTACGGCTGGTTTGTCGCTTCGGCCGGAGCCGAGGCCGACAACGCCGCCGAAATCACTCGGGTCACCCGTCTGATCGGCAGAGAACTGCACGATGACGGCATCACTGAAGACGAACTGCAGCGGGCTCTCCTGCCCATCCTGAACTCGGTGCGCGACTCGCGCCGCAGCAACCAGTACTGGCTGCACTCGGTGCTCGGCGGTTCGCAGGAACGCCCCGAACGCCTGCGCTGGGCGCGCGAAATCGTCGACGATTTCGCCGCCATCACCGCATCCGACCTCGACCGCCTGGCCCGTCGCCATCTCGACCCCGAAAAAGCGATCACGATTTTCGTCCTGCCGCAGGACGAGTGAGCTACCCACGGCCGCAATGCGTCAGCCATAGGTGCATGCCTGAGTCCACTTTCACCACGAAGAACAAGAAGGGGCACGAAGAAGTCCGGTTTGGCGAAGCCTGAGGCGACCGCCGCTCGGGAACCGACCGGATTGGGCAGCCCCGGGCGTGAGCCCGCGGGTAAAGGCTAAGGAATGCGGTGGCACCCCGACAGGGGCGCGGTTGCTCCGGGGGGGGCACCGATCCCTGAGGCGGATCGTCGCGTTGGGATAGCAGCTTATAGTATGCGCTTCAATTC
>SLSR01000055.1 GCA_007130365.1 Lentisphaeria bacterium | reverse complement strand
TTAAGCCGATGAAAACCACCGACCGCCTAAGCAAAATGCCTCAGGAGGATCGATGTGCCCGCGCAAAAACCCCGGGTGCACCGACTTCTCGCGAAGCTCGGCGCACCTACTAGGATAGCAGTAATTTTGCCATGCTTTAGGGAAGAACCATTTTAAACCGATGAAAACCACCGACCGCCTAAGCAAAATGCAGACCTGGCTCTGCGCCCGGCCGCGTCGGGCGGGACTGCTCTTTCTCGCCGTCGCCGCCCTGGCCGGCGCGACCATTGGCCGGGTGCCCTTCGAGGGCGGCCTGGAAATCATGCTGCCCGAGAACAGCGAAGCGCGTCAGTCCATTCTGTTTCTGCGGGACGCGGACTTCGCGGACAAGGTGGCCTTCGCGGTTTCTCTGCACAGTTCCCAAGCAGAAACCCGGCGGTTGCTCGAGCAGCTCGACCGGCTGGCGGCGCATTTCGAATCCTCCCCCCTGGTCGAGCGCGTGATGCGGCCGCCGGACGGGCGGGAGATGCTGCAAACCCTCAACTTCTTCCTCGACCGCTTCGACGAACTGGCGACCGCGGAAGACCGCGCCCGCTACCGGGAGCGCCTGCAAACCGAACAGGTCGAACAGAGGATGCGCCAGATCTATCTGCAGATGCTCAAACCGGAAGGCTCCATGATGCAGGACATCATCCGGCGCGACCCGCTTGGCGTATCGGCGGCGATCCTGCAGAGAATTCGCCGGCTTTCCCAGGCCTTCGGCTATCGGGTGGGGGTGCGGGACGGGCATTTTCTGCATCCGGACGGACGGCGCGGGCTGCTCCTGCTGGAAACCGGAATCCCCATGACCGACACGGTGGGCTCCCGGCAACTGGTCGATTTCCTGACCGCGACCAAGGCGCAAATCCCGACGGAGTTCGCAGCCGAGTTTGTCTGCGGCCATCAGCGCAGCGTCAGCAACGAGCGTCTGCTGCGCCGCGACATCCGCCTGACCGCGAGCCTGGCCTCGCTGGGCTTTCTGCTTCTGTTTCTGGCCGTCTTCCGCGACTTCCGGGCGGGCGCGATCTTTCTTATACCCCTGGTTTCGATTCTGGTTTCGATCCATCTTTCCGCCTGGCTCATGGGGCGGCTCTCCTATCTGGTTGTCGGCTTCGGCGCGGTCATGGCCGGGATCGCGGTCGACTATGGCATTCATGTCTATGTAAGCTGGCGGCGCAGCGGCGGCGACCTGGCGGCGCTGCGGCAAATCATGCGCCCGCTGGTTCTGAGCGGCTGCACTACCCTGAGCGTGTTCCTGGCCTTCTTCGCCTCCGCCGTGCCGGGCTACCGGCAGTTGGCCGTATTCGCCGTGATCAGCATCGGACTGGCGATCGGCGGCGCCGTCCTCCTGCTGCCGCCAATCCTCGGCAGACGCACCGCCGGCTCCAGGCCGCCACTCCCCGACCAGGCGAAAGGCCAGGCGGGCGGCCGCCTCTGGGCTCTGCTTTTCTGGGGGGCGCTGCCGCTGGCCGCGGGGCTCGCCAGCCAGGTCGGCCTGGATACGGAACTGACCCGCCTCGACGGCACCGAACCGGCGATACTGGCGGCCGAGCAAGAATTTCGCGAACAATGGTCGGAGCAGGACGAAGAACATGCCCTGGCCGTAGTCGCCGGCTCGACCCGCGAACAGGCCGCCGCCCGCAACGACCTGCTTTGGCAAAGACTCGGCGACAGCCTGCCCGAGGGCGACCTGATCAACCTGGCGGCGGTCTGGCCCGGCCCCGCGCAACGCGCCCGGAATCAGATCGGCTGGCGCGAATTCTGGACCGCAGAGCGGATTGCCCGGGCGCGGGAGGCGATCCGGGAAGCGGGGCAGCCCTATGGCTTCACCGCCTCCGCCTTTGATCCGTTCTTCGATCTGCTGCGGCGGCAGACCACGCCAACCACCCCGGAAGAGGGAGCCGGGAACCCCGTTCTGCAACAGCTCGAAGCCCGCTTCATCCAGGCTTCCGAAGACCGCGTCCACTATATTTCCTACTTCCCCGACCGGCCGGCGGCAAGCGCCGCGGTACAGGCCGCGATCGATGACATTCCGGAAGCGTTCACGGTCTCGGGCAGGCGCATCGGGGAGGCTTTGGCGGAATCCACCACCCGCGAGGCGCTGTTGGTTTCCGGCCTCGCCCTATGCCTGATTCTAACCGTGGTCTTCGGACTGATGCGCAACCTGCGCATGTCGCTGGCCGCGCTCCTGCCGGCCGCCACCGGCATTCTCTGGCTGCTGGCCATCATGCGAGCGACCGGACTGACCATCAACATTGCCAACATGATCGCCGGCATCGTAGTGCTGGGGTTGTGCATCGACTACGGCATCTTCATGGTTCACGGCTGGCGGCACGGCGCCGCCGTGCTCGCCGCCACCCGGCAGGCCGTGACCCTGTCGGCGGCCACCACGGTCATGGGCACCGGCGTCCTGCTGTTTGCCCGGCATCCGGCGTTGTTCTCGATCGGCCTGACCCTCACGGTCGGCGTGATCGCCGGATTCCTGGCCGCCATGCTCGGGGTTCCCGCCACCTGCCGCTGGCTTGGAATTCCGGCAGTGCATACGCCGGAACAGGAAGCGGGCGCAGCTTGATCGAGTCAGCGTTTTCGACCAGGCACGGGGACGAAGTGTGCGGGCTTTGGTGCGGGCTTCCAGCCCGCCCATGGTCTTGTTCAACCCGCACCCGGGGTCGCGCTTCGCTTGACCCCAGGCTCTTGGGGTTGGAGCACCCCTCTGGGGTGGGGGCTTCGGGGCGGCGCCCCGATACAATTCAAAAGCCCAAGGTCAACCGCAGGGCGACCCTGGGACAATCGGAAGACAATATTCGGCGGGCTGGAAGCCCGCACCAAAGACGACGGCAAACCAGAATGTACCAGATTCTGCCCGGTCAGATGCCGGACAGCGGCACCAGCGGCCGTTCGTGATGATGGCGTAGCCAGTAGCAATCCGGACAGCGAAAGACATCCAGCCCCAGAACCCGGGCTCGCTCGGAGGCCAGCGACAGCCCAGCGCGGTCGCCCTCGACCAGCTCGATCTGTTCCGGATCGTTGTCGGCGAACATGACCGCCGGCCCGCGCAGGATCTCGATCTCGACCCGCACGTTCGACTCGACCACCAGGTGATTGACCACTTCGGTCGAATTGTTGAAGGCGAGACCGAGACCGAGGGTGAACAGACTGTGGGTGATGCTGCGGTAATAGCCGCTGCTGCCGAAGGGGGTGGACAGGACAATGCCGTCTCCGACAAT
>SLSR01000089.1 GCA_007130365.1 Lentisphaeria bacterium | reverse complement strand
GATGTGCTTGATCTCGGCGACAAGTCGGCAGCCCTGATTTTTGCGCATGTGAAGGATCTTGTGATTGACGGTGTGTCGGTTATTTGGCCGACAACCACCGACAGAGCAGAAGAGCGGCACGCTTTGTACGCCCAGGACCTACAATCCCCGGATTTCAGCGGGCTGCGGGCTGTGTCATCCTCCCCCGATCTTCCCGCCATGAATACACAGAGAATCGATAATTGCTAGAAAATACTTTCCGCCAATTTTCTCGCGGATTCAGGTTGTAGCATGAATGACAGCTCGATGAAGATATTCGTAGTCGGCGACAGCATCTCGATCCAGTATGGACCATGTCTGCGGGAGTATCTGCGCGGCTTCATGGACTACGCGCGCAAACAGGGCGAAGCGGATGCCTTGCTTAACCTGGACAACCCCAGTGGCGCCAACGGCGGCGATTCGTCGTTGGTGCTCGCCTATCTGGCGGCCGTCAAGAAGGCCGGGGGCATCGATGCCGACTACCTCTTGCTCAATTGTGGCCTGCACGACATCAAGATCAATCCCGCCACCGGCGAAAAACAGGTGTCGCCTGCCCAATACGGACGGAATTTGCGGGCTATCGTGGAAACGGTTTCCGGGATGAAGCCAGCATTGATCTGGATCAGGACAACCCCGTGCGACGAGAAGGTGCATAATCAGCCCGACAAGACGTTTCACCGTTTTGCCGCCGACGGCGACGCCTACAACCGCATCGCCGATCGGGCAATGGCCGAAGCCGGGGTTCCAATCGTCGACCTGTACACTTTTACCGTCAATCTCGGTGGCGATCTCTATTGCGACCATGTACATTTTCACCGGCATATTCGCGAGAAGCAGGCGGTCTTCATCGCCGGCTGGCTGACCGGGCATGTGTCGGGACAAGTCCGGTCGCGGCATCAGGAACGATTGTCATGAAATTCGCAGTCGGCTATCAATTGTTTGAAGGGCATGGCGAGGAACCTTGCCTGAACTGGATGCGCGACTACCGCGAGCACCTGCACGAGGTCTATTTCCCGTGGGGCGACATGCCCTCGGGGCGCGCCCCCATGGCCACCCGCGAAGGCGGCACCGACTGGAGCGCCCAGACCCGCCTCGAGCAGGATCTGCTGGCCATTCGCGACCTCGGTCTGAACCTGGATCTGCTGCTCAACGCCAACTGTCACGGCGGACGCGCGATCAGCCGCCACCTGGAGAACCAGACCGGCTCGATCCTCGCCTACCTGGAGGAGAAAATCGGCGGGGTGGACACGGTCACCACAGCCTCGCCGTTTATCGCCCGGGTGGTCAAACAGCACTTCCCGGCGGTCGAAGTCCGCGCTTCGGTCAACATGCGGCTCGGCACTGTGCAGGCGATGCGGGCGGTGGCCGACCTGTTCGACGGTTTCTACGCCCAGCGCGACTACAATCGCGACTTCAAACGTCTGGCCGCGCTTAAGCGATGGTGCGATCACAACGACAAAAAGCTCTACATGCTGGCCAACAGCGGCTGTCTCTCGTTCTGTCCCGGCCAGACCTTTCACGACAACCTGGTGGCGCACGAGGCCGAGGTCGACGAGACCCGCAATGTCGACGACTGGAATCCGCATGTCTGCCGTCGGCTATTCCGCGACCGGAAGAACTGGCCCGCCATTCTTCAGGCGACTTGGGTCAGGCCGGAGGATCTGCATCTTTACGAGGGGTTGTTTCCCGTGGTCAAGCTGGCCACCCGCATGCACAGCCGCCCGCGTCTGGTGGTTCACGCCTATGTCAACCGCTGTCACTACGGCAATCTTCTGGATTTGTTCGAGCCGGGCTACGGCCCCGACTTCGCCCCCTTCATTCTCGACAACCGCCGCTTCCCCGAAGACTGGGCGGAACGGATAAACGCCTGCCGCGGCGATTGCGACCTCTGTGACTACTGCGAAGGGGTGCTGGCGAAAATCATCCGCAAGATTTGAGCTTCCAGGCTGCCGACGGAAGACCTTTGATATCGGGGTCAGCCGGGTCAGAGGATTTGGCAGGACTCGTGTCGCCACCCTTGCCATGCGTCACCGCATTATGAAACCGTGTGTTTAAGTCAGGCGACTACCGCGATCTCGTAGGTGTCGTTCTCGATCATCAGGCGCAGTTTTTCCAGGGCCTGGTTCTGGATCTGGCGAATGCGTTCGCGGGTGCGGCCGATGATGCGGCTGACCTCTTCCAGGGTGTGCGGCCGTTCGCCGTCCAGTCCGAAGCGCAATTGCAGGATGCTGCGCTCGCGCTCCTCAAGGCGGCTGACCAAATCGAGCATGTGATGCAGGGTTTCATCATCCTGGACAATTTCATCCGGGGAAGTGGTCGATTCATCCGGAATAATATCGCGGAACTCGCCTTCCTCGCCTTGCTGGATCGGATCGTGCAGAGAGATCGTGGTCGTCTTGCCCAGGCGCAGGCCGGAAACCGTGCGCTCGGTCAGGTTGACCGCTTCCGCGATCTCGGCATTGGTCGGTTCGCGCCCCAGCTCTTCGCGCAGCTTGGTGCGGGCGTTTTGGATTTTGCTGATCTTGGTCGCCGACTGCACGGGGATGCGAATCGTCCGGGACTGATTGGCCAGAGCCCGCCGCATCGACTGCTTGATCCACCAGGCGGCGTAGCTGCTGAGCTTGGCGCCCTTCGACGGGTCGAATTTCTCGACCGCCCGCATCAGGCCAATGTTGCCCTCGGAAATCAGGTCGAGCAGGGGCAGTCCCAGGCCTTTGAAATCGTGGGCGATTTTGACCACCAGGCGCAGGTTGCTGCGGATCAGCTTGATGCGAGCCTCTTCGGAGCCGTTCTTGATCTCGTCCGCCAAGTCGACTTCTTCCTCCGGGGTCACCAGAGGATATTGGCCGATGTGCTGCATATACAATTTCATGGTGTCGTTGTCTGACAGCATAACCTGGAAACTCCACTATATTACAGTTTCAAAAGTTCTTATCCCGGGCATTTCAAGGCCGCGCCGGGGAGTGGTTTGGAAAAACAGACACAAAACGTATTTAATATAATGCCAATATCTAAAAAATCAACCGGAAATGTTTCCATGGAATTTGTCTGCCGTTCTTCCGAACTGTGCGGTGAAGTGCCTGTGCCAGGCTCCAAGTCGCATACCATTCGCGGCTTGGCGCTGGCTCTTCTGGCATCTGGCGAGAGCGTGCTTGAACAGCCTTTGGCCGCTGCCGACACGGCTTCGGCTTCGGCCGCCGTCGAAGCACTCGGCGCCCGGATCACCCGCGATCCCGGGGGCTGGACGGTACAGGGCGGCGGCAGTTGCCCGCGACTGCGGCAAAAAACCATTGATGTGGGCAATTCCGGCACGACGCTCAATATCATGATGGGGATCGCCGGGCTGCTGCCGTCGGATCAACATGTCCTTTTTACCGGCGACCGACAGGTTCAAAGCCGTCCGGCCGGGCCGCTTCTGCAGTCTTTGCGCGACCTGGGAGCCGCAGCGAAATCTCAGCTTGACAACGAGCGGCCGCCGCTGCTGATCGGCGGCCGCTTGCGCGGCGGGCACACGGTTCTGCCGTCTTTGACCAGTCAATACCTGACCAGCCTGCTGATCGCCTGTCCTTTGGCCGATCGGGAGACGGTGATCGAAGTGCCTTTGCTGCACGAGGCCGCCTATGTCGCGATGACCCTGGACTGGCTGAAGCAACAGGATATACAATTAGAATACACGCCGGAAATGAATTGGTTCCGGATTCCGGGCGGACAATGCTACAAACCCTTTCGCCGCCGCATCCCCGCCGACTTTTCCTCGGCCACCTTCTTTCTGGCGGCCGGCGCCCTGCCCGGCAATCGCGTGGTCTGTCGGGGGCTCGATTTGGGCGACAGCCAGGGCGACAAGGCGGTGGTCGACTATCTGCGCGCCATGGGCGCTCGCATCAAGGCCGACGAAGCTGGTATCGAGGTGGCGGCCGGCCGACTGAAAGGCCTTGAGATCGACTTGAACGACACCCCGGACGCCCTGCCCGCCATGGCCGCGGTCGCCTGCTTCGCCGAGGGCGAGACCCGCTTGGTCAATGTGCCGCAGGCGCGGATCAAGGAAACCGACCGGATTCGGGTGATGGCGGAAGAGCTTGGAAAGATGGGGGCGGATATCGAAGAACTGCCGGATGGTTTGCGGATTCGGGGGGATCGCCCGTTGCACGGCGCCGCGGTCAACGGCCATGGCGATCACCGGGTAATCATGGCACTTGCCCTGGCCGGCCTGGCCAGTCCCGGCGAAACCCGCGTCTCCACCGCCGATGCCGCCGCCGTGACCTTCCCCGACTTCGCCAGGCTGATGCAAAAGATCGGAGCCGAGATCGCGGTGGCGCAGTCAGTGTAGCCGCGATGCTCAATCTGCCTGATCCATCCAATCCGTCTGACCTGCAGCGAAGATCAGATGACAGTTTTTCACAAACAAACTCCGCTTATGGCTCCACGGAACGAAGAGCCTTCAAGATGGCATCACGATAGACATTCTCTTCAGGAAGTGTCACGTTGTTGAATGCCTCTTGCAGCTTATAGACCGTCGTCGAGTGGGACTGAGCCTGTACCAGTGGCCAAAGTCGTCCCGGAATCAGAGCAAGTGTTTCTCCAAATGCCTTGAAGGCGACATCCTTCAGAACCTTATATTTTTCCGCATACAAGCGAATAGGGCAGCAAATGACAGGCGGCGAAGTAACCGGCTTGATTGAGCAGACCCCGGATATGGTTCCGTCGTTAAACGTCTTTTCGCAGACCTCTCCCGTGACCGGGCACAGGGATTTTTCAACTGCGTCCCGTCTTGCGCCAGAAGCATCTTCCGCATGAAAACCGAAGAATTCCCAAATCGTCCCTGCCATCAAATCGCCTTTGCCATTTTTGTTTCCTGCAACCCCAAAACTTGTGTCAAGGCTTTGCCGATAGCCATGGCAAGGAGCGGGGGAACTGCGTTGCCTACCTGCTCATATTGCTCCACCCTTGAGCCGACAAATTGATAGGTGTCGGGAAAAGTTTGAATTCTGGCAGCCTCCCGCACGGTAAAAGCCCGATCCTGACCATAATGGAAATATGCTCCCCAATGCGGGTCGCATTTTGTGAGAATAGTGGATGCCAAACCGTCCGGGGCAACTCTGCCATACCGCTTTGTGTGGTCGGACCGGCGGGCTCTTTGCATGCCTCTGGGAAGCAGCTCGGCGGGAATATTTGTCCAATTCCCACCTGGCGGGATGTGACGCAATCGTTCAAGATTGATTCTACTCAGCCGGGCTGCTTCATGATGGCTGACACCCCTGGAGCCCAGTCTGAGAGTCTGCTGGAATTCATTTTGTGGCTCTGTCCGATATGTCTTAAGCAAGGGGCCAGATTCGCCGTTTTCAAGAGTCGGCAGATCATCAATTGCCTCTCGGACAGAGACGAAATTGGGCAACTCATCCCGCCTTGGGAGAGCGACAATGTCCCGACCTTTAAAGCAAGCGGTAAAATTGATCCGCGCCGGCGCTTTCCGGGTTGGCTCGGGGAATGCCGAATCTGGCACCTTCCCATCCCGCAAGCCGATTATAATCGTCCGCCAGCGAGTTTGAGGAATGCCGAAAAATGGCGCGTACAGAATACGCACTCCAGGTTGATAGCCAAGGCGCTCCAAACTTGTTAGAATAGCTTCAAGAGTGTTTCCCGTCCCAAAAGAAACCAGCCCGGGAACATTTTCAATCAAGATTGCTCTAGGCAAAAATTCCGCGACGAATCTCAAGTAATCCTTGAATAAGTGATTACGATCATCATCAGATGAGCGCCTTGGGGCATTGATAGAAAACCCCTGGCAGGGCGGTCCTCCGGCAACGAGATCCAGCTCCCCCCGCCGCAAGCCCAGCTTTTCCCGAATTCGGGAGGGCTCCACTTGTCGAATGTCCTGCTAATCGACGATTGCCTGGGGATGATTCAGGGCATAAGTCTGTGAATAGCATTTCTTAATTTCATTCGCATAGAGACTGCGAAAACCAACCTGCATCAGTCCCTGCGAAAGACCACCAGCCCCGGCAAATAGATCCAGCATTGAAAACGGTTGCTCGGAAAATAATGTAGAATGCATTTGGGTCATACCATAAATTATCTTGATGATTCAGAAAAACAATGCAATGGGAATAATCTAACACACATTTTATACCTTTCAAATAAAAGCTTTAATTTTTTTTTTTTTTTTTACAACCCTCTGTCCAGGCTATTGCTTCCGTGCCCGATTCCCAGCCAGCATCTCGCGCGGCTCCCGGCAGCCCAGCACTAGCGCCAGTCCCAGATAGCTGCCGCCGCCGGCCAGCAGGGGCGGGAACACCCGCATCAATTCCGGCCAAAATCCGGGGCGCACCGGAATCAGCCCCAGTACGGCGGTTGCCGCGAAGTAGGCGAACAGCGCCGCCGCCGCCATCCTGAGAACCGGCCGGAGCAGTCCGCGCAGAGCCTCTCCCTGCAGTCTGCGTGCGGCGAGCAGCAGCAGAAAGAAAACATTGACAAACGAACAAATGGTGGTGGCCAGAGCCAGCCCGCCCTGCGCGAGGAACTGCATCAGAATCAGGTTCAGAACCACGTTCAGCGCCAAACACCAGGCAGCGATCCGCACCGGCGTCCGGGTATCGTGCCGGGCGTAGAACGGGGTGACCGCGATCTTCACGCAGGCGAATGCGGGAATCCCCGGCAGATAGAAGACCATAGCCCAAACCGTGGCCCGGGTGCTTTCGTCGGTGAAGCCGCCGCGTTCGAAGAGCAGGCGCACCACCGGATAGCGCAAGGCGGCCAGCATAGCCACGGTCGGCAGAGTGGCGAACAGCACATGGCGCAGCGCGGTCCGCAGACTGTCGAGCATCGGCTCGGACTCGGCTCGCGCCCAGGCCCGCGACATGGCGGGCAGCGCGACGATGCCCATCGCCACCCCGAACAGACCGACCGGCAGGTAGATCAGGCGCTGGCTGTAGTAGAGCGAAGTGGTGGCCAGCTCGCCGAGCCAGCCCGCGAGCAGTCGGTCGACCACGATATTCACCTGCATGACCCCGACCCCGAGCAGGGCGGGCGCCATCAGCCTTGCCACCTGCCCAACCATCGGATCCCGCAGCCTCGGCGCGAAGGCAAAATCGCCGATCCGTTTGCGGCATGAGCGCAGGTGCAGATACGCCTGGATAATTCCGGCCAGCAATACCGCCGCGACCAGGAACCAGACTTGACTTTCCTGGTTGTTCAGGCGCAGCCAGAGAAAAGGCAGAAGCGCGCCAGCGATCAGAGCCAGGTTCATTATCACCTGGCTGTAGGCCGGCAGGGCGAAGCGCCCCAGGCTGTTGAGCACCGCCGCCAGGGCGGCGCTCAGACAAACCAGAACCGCGTAGGGCAGCAGCCAGGGAGTAAGCCGCAGGGTCAGGCCTGCCAGTTCGCCGGCAAACCAGGGGCGCAGCAGAACAACCGCCGCGATCGCCAGCCCCACCAGTGTCGCCACAACTAGAGCCAGGCTTGAAATCACCCGGCAGGCACCCTGCCAGGCGGTCGCCCGCCCCTCCCGCTCCAGAGTCGAGCTGAAGACCGGCACCATGGCGTGCGAAAAAGCGCCTTCGCCGAACATCTCGCGCAGCAGGTTGGGGAAAGTGTTGGCAATGACAAAGGCGGCCAGCGCGGTGCCGGTGCCGAAGACATAGGCGAAGACAATGTCCCGCGCCAGCCCGAGCACGCGACTGACCAGGATGCCGCCGCTGACCACCAGCATGTGGCCGCTTAAATTGGAGGTATGGTCATTCATACATCGGATTTCCAGAACTCAGTGCCTCACGCCTTAAAGGTCGCGCCAGTTGAACGCCATAAAATCGTTGTCGTTGTCAGCGAAGCGGTTGTCGCAATTGCCGGCGCAGGGCGGTCAAGGCCTGCTCGCGGTCGGTCAGTTCGCCGGCCAGTTGCCTGTCCTGCACCCAGCGCAGCAGCTCGCCGATCCGCGGCCCGGGCGACAAACCCAAGGCCAGAAGATCGCGGCCGCCGACCAGAGGTGGCGGCAGCTCCGGCTGGTTGGCCAGCTCGCTCAACTGGTCGAGCAGAAACCAATAAAGATCAAGCTTGGCATGGCTGGCCTGGCAATCCAGGCGATGCAGCTCCAGCTCGGTCGCGAAAGTGGGGCGGGCCAGCAGGCGACGGCGGGTGGCCGGGCGCATCTCGCGGACATGCATGAAGCTCATGTGATTGTCGATCACCGCGTCGACCTCGTCGATCAGTCGGCGCGAAGCCTTGAAGCGGCGCAGGATCGCACGCGCCATGACCGCCCCTTGCCTGGCGTGCTTGGGGAAACGGTCGCGCCCCTCCCGGTATTCGTGGGTCGGCGGCTTGCCGACATCGTGCAGCAGAGCGCTCCAGGCCAGGGTCGGGTCGGCCATGCGCAAGCCGTCGACCAGCAGTTTGGTATGCTGCCAGACATCGCCCTCCGGGTGGAACTGGGGCGGCTGCTCGACCCCGGCCATGGCCGCCACTTCCGGCAAGACCGCCGACAAGACCCCCAGGTCGCGCAACAGTTGCAGAGCATAGCCCGACCGCGGCCCGGTCAACATCCGGGTAAGCTCGCTGAACAGGCGTTCGGCACTGACCCGCGCCGCGGTTTCGGCGACCGTCCGAATCGCCAGGCCGGTCTGTGTTTCGATGGCGAAACCGAGGGCGGCCGCGAAGCGAATCGCCCGCGGAATCCGCAGATGATCCTCGGCGAACCTGGCGGCCGGATCGCCGATGGCGCGGATCAAGCCGCGGCGCAAGTCGCTCAACCCCCCGACATGGTCGATCACATTTCGCGCCAGCGGATCGTAGAACAGGGCATTGATGGTGAAGTCGCGGCGGCGAGCGTCGGTTGGAGGGTCGGAGAAGGCGACCTCTTCGGGGTGCCGTCCATCGGCATAGCCACTTTCCCGACGAAAGGTTGCCACCTCCACATCCATCCCCTCCGGCGTGTGGACCACGATCACCGCGAAGGCCTCGCCAACCGCGTAGGTATGGGGGAAAATGCTTTGAATCGCGGCCGGCACCGCCGCCGTCGCGACATCGACATCGTGCGGCATTCGCCCCAGCAAACGGTCGCGCACCGCGCCTCCTACCCGATAGGCGACAAAGCCCCGTTCCCGCAGCCGTCCGATCGCCCAGTCGGCCGCCCGCTCCTCGGCGGTTGCAGGATCGAGATCAAGCGACAGAATATTTGCCATCAGGCTTCCTCGTCGAGCAGAGCCTGCAAGTTCTCGAAAGACTCGACCGTCGCCATCTTGTCGGCACCGGGCAGGCGCATGGCCAGGTGCGCCAGCTCGCCGAGCGCCTTCAGATGTTCTTCTGGGCGCGCGTCCTCCGGGCTGAGCAAGAGAAAGATGGCATGGCAGGGATTGGCGATCTCCGGGAAGGCTACTCCGTCCAGGCTGGTTCCCAGCAGCACCAGCGGCTCGTCGGTGAGCTGGCAATGGATGTGCAGAATCGTCATTCCGGGCTGGATTTCGAGAGCCGACGGCAGCAGTTGCGAAGTTAGAGAGTCGATTCTTTTTTGCAGCGGCAGATTCAGCGTCTCGAAATAGCGGCCGAGCTGTTCGCGAATCGCGGCCTCGCCGCTTTTCGCCTGCAATCCGGGGAAGAATCGCTCCCGGCTCAAGACTTGACGCGACTGACTGGCGGTGGCGCCGGCTTCGGGATCTTCGGCATCGATCGACGGCGCGGTTTCCGAGGGGTAGACAAAAAGCAGGCTGGCCTTCGGGAAGCGACTGCGCAGACGCTGCGGCAGGCGGTCGAGCCCGGGCTGCCAGGCCAGGCTGTCGGGGCGGCAGCTGAAGGGAGTCAGGAGGTCGTTGCCTTGCAGTTCCCGATCCAATACGGCCCACTGCCGGGAGGCGCTGTCCAAGGCCACAAATCGACTGTCGGGGGGCAGCGGCTGCAGAGCGCTTTTCAAATCGTCCAGATCCTCGCCCGGACAAACCACCAGCAGGTTGAGGTTGGCTTGCTTGAGCAGGTTGCGCAAAACCTGAAGAGCCTCGTCGAACCCGGGCAGGCGGTCGCACAGCGGCGGAAAGACCGCCACGACCCTCTGGAAGGTATTGAGCGGCTGCTGCAGATAGGGAACGATAATCATTTTGCGCACTTGGCAGAGGATCCGGTCGAGAATCCGGCCGAAAATGACATGCCCGCCGGCCTTGCCGTCCCAGGCCGCCAGCAGGCAGGAGACCCGCAGCTCGCGAACCGCCCGGTCGACCCCGATCGCCTCGTTGGTGTCGATCCTGGTCTCGGCGCGAATCGGAATGTCGGTGGCGGCCGCCAGCAGAACGCTTTGACCAAGCAATTTTTCAAAGGTCGCCAACTGCTCGTTGACCCCCGGCCCCTCGATCGCGACACTGAGCGGATAGACCGGATGGGCCGATTCCGGATCGCGAATCAGGGTGGTCAGATCCATCAATCCGACCACGTCGTCGGGACGCGTCAGGGTCATCATGATCCGCTGGCTGCCGGGACCGCTCGGACTGCGGGTTCGCGATAGGCCGAGCGCGTATCGCCGGGCGTAGACTTCGGTGATCCAGGGGCCGACCAAACAGGTAACGAGAATCATCAGAATGGTGCCGTTGAGGACGGCGTCGTTCAGCAGGCCGATCCGATGTCCGACCATGACCGCGGCCAGGGTGGCGGCGGCTTGGTTGACGCTCAAGCCGAAGACCACCCAGGTCTGATCGCGGTCGTACTTGAAAACCCGGCGCGTGGCCTGCGCCGCAAGGAACTTGGTGGCCAGCACCGCGATCGTCATGCCGACCGCGACCTGCCAGCCCAGGCCGCGAAACAGCAGAGCCCGCAGATCGACAATCATCCCGACCGAAATCAGAAAGATCGGGATGAAGATGGCGTCGCCCACGAAATGGGCGCGATTCATCAGGCGGCTTTCCTGCGGCACTAGCGGGTTCAGCGACATGCCGGCAAGGAAGGCGCCGATAATCGGCTCGAGCCCGGCCAAATGGGCGAGCACGGAAAAGACCAGAAGATTGGCAAACAGGAAAAGAAACTCGGCCGTGTCCTCCCCGATCGGCAAATTCCGATAGAACCAGCGTCCGAAACGCGGCAGCAGATAAATGCTCAGGGCAATCAGAATCCCGGCGCCCAGCGCCAGCTCGAAGCCGTAGAGCACGGTCATTTCGCCACCGTGTATGCGGGCGGCCACGGCCAGCACCAGCAAGGCCATGGTATCGGTCAGGATGGTGCCGCCAACGGTCGCGTTGACCGCCGGATCGCGGGACAGGCCGAGCCGGCTGACCACCGGATATGGGATCAGAGTGTGCGAGGAAAACAAACTGCCGAGCAAAACCGAAGCCAGCCAACTGAACTCGAAAAAATAGCGCCCCAGAACAATCCCGGCCATCCAGGGTATGAAAAAGGTGAAGCCGCCGAAGACCAAGGCCGACTGCGGCCGCTTGCGCACCTGGTTCAAGTCGATTTCCAGGCCGGCCAGAAACATGATGTAGAGCAGTCCGGTAGTCGAGAGCAGGCGCAACCCGTCGGTCTCGCCCATTATCTTCAGGCCGTGCGGCCCAAGCAGGACTCCGGCCAGGATCAACCCGACAATCGGCGGCAGCCTGAACCTTCGACAAAGCCGCGGCACCAGCAGCATCAGCAAGACCAGCAGAGCCAAAACCTCCAGCGGATCCTTAAGCGGGAAAGACAATGTGCAGACTCCTTATGTTTTGACAATCCAAGTTTAGATAATATATTTGTCCTATACAGTTTCGCTAATTCTAAACTCGACTTTGAACAAGCGCAAACCAAAGAATCGGGAGGCTGCTCGATGGCAAAAGTACTGATCGTCTATTATTCGCGAACCGGCAACACCGAAAAAATGGCCGAGCTGGTGGGCGAGGGAGCCCGCGAAGCGGGCGCGGAAGTGGTTGTGAAAAAAGTGCAGGAGGCGGAAATCGCCGACTTGCAGGAGGCGGACGCGATCATATTCGGCTCGCCCACCTACTATGGGCACAGCGCCGGGATCCTGCGCGAGTTCATCGACAAAAGCGTGGTTCTGCACGGCAAGCTCACCGGCAAAGTCGGCGGTGCCTTCGCCTCCTCGCACAACCTCGGCGGCGGCAACGAAACCACGATTCGCGACCTGCTCGACGCGCTCCTGGTCCACGGCATGGTCATCCAGGGCTCGGTCGAAGGCGACCATTACGGCCCGGTCTCAGTCGGATCGCCCGACCGCAAAGCGGAAACCCAGTGCCGCAGCCTGGGGCAGCGGGTCGCCCGGCTGGCGGAAAAGTTGCCGGCCTGAGTCATTTATGCTTAAGCCCGAGTTCTGGTGGCCGGTTCGGCGGCGAGCACGATGCGCCAGTCGTAGCGGCCGACAATCCGGTGGCGCGGCGGCACCATCAGGAATTCGTCCGGGTTCCAGGCGCCCGCCAGCAGGCCGCGCAGCAAGCGCAGGTCGCCCGGCAGGCAG
>SLSR01000191.1 GCA_007130365.1 Lentisphaeria bacterium | reverse complement strand
TTCGGGCACTATCCAAAGATCGAACACGAAAGGTATCTCAACAAGTCATCCTGCGTTGCGCGGGATTAATTTTCGTGACTTTCGCGTGTTTCGTAGTTAATTTTATGGGATCTTTCTCAAAGCGAATGGGTTGCCAATAGTTTTTTCTTAGATTTTGTGGGTAACACCTGAAACCCGAAACCTGAAACCTGAAACCCGAAACCTGAACTCTGCCACGAGCAATGCATCATTTCTGAATGTGAATAGAAACAAGCTACCCACTCAAGGTGAAAAGGAACCGCTTTTTAATATGCGCATTGGCTATCCCTGCATCAACCGTTCGATCGGCTGTTCGGCCAATCGCACTTTTCGCCTGGCCAACTATTCGGAGAAGAGATTGTTCGAGACGGTTGCCGGCAACCTCGACTGCCTGTTCCGAATTCTGCGCGAGAATGTGCGGAACGGTTTCTTCTTTCATCGGATCTCTTCGGATCTCGTCCCCTTCGCGTCGCATCCGGTCTGCATCCATTCCTGGCAGCACGAGTTTGCCGCCGACTTCACTGCGATCGGCAAGTTCATCCGCGCACATGGCATCCGGATTTCCATGCATCCGGATCAGTTCACTCTGCTCAATTCGCCGCGGGTCGAGGTTGTCGAGCGGAGCGTGGCCGAGTTGGCATATCACGCCGAAGCGCTGGATCTGATGGGACTGGACGAGGATGCCCGGATTCAGATCCATGTCGGCGGGGCTTATGGCGACAAGGCGGCGGCGGTCGAGCGCTTTGTCGAGCGCTTTCATCTTCTAGATCATGCGGTCAGGCGGCGGCTGGCGGTCGAGAACGACGACCGGCTGTTCACTTTCGCCGACTGCTGTCGGGTTTTCGAGCGGGTAGGCATACCGGTGATTTTCGACAACCTGCATCATGCGGTCAATTCTTCCGGCGAGGATTTGCCGTCGGTCTTCCGCCGTCTTTCGCAACTTTGGCCGACCCGGTGCGGCGTGCCGATGACCGACTACAGCGACCAGGCGGCCGAGGCCAAACCCGGAGTCCATGCCGAGCATCTCGACGCAGAGTCGTTTGCCGGCTATTTGCGGGCGACGGTCGGTCACGACTTCGACATCATGCTGGAGATCAAGGACAAGGAAAAAAGCGCCGCAGTCGCGCTTGCGATCGCGCGCCGGGAAGCCGCGGCTCGGCTGGTCGGCGCATCCGAAATGTTCTGCCGGAATCATGTTCTGCGCTCTTTGACGGCCGAAAATTGCCCTGGCGTCGGTTGCAAAGCGAAGAACTCTGATTATAGTTAACTGCTTTGTTTCGATCATGGTCTGGCGACCGGATTTTTTGGTTTTTGATTTATGGCATTTGACAGCTTGGAGAATTAGGATGTACGCGATTATTTCATACAAGGGCAGGCAGCATCGGGTGGAGCCGGGAACCGTTCTTGCGGTCGACCGCGTGGAGGGCGAGCCGGGGCAGTCGGTGCAGCTCGAGAACAGTGTGCTTATGGCCTGCGGCGACGACGGAGTCAAGACCGGCGATCCGGTGTTGCCGAACGCGAATGTCGAGCTTGAGATCATGGAGCATTATCGCGACCGCAAGATTGTGGTCTTCAAGATGAAGCGCCGCAAAAGCTACCGCAACAAGCAGGGACATCGGCAGGAGATGACCCGGGTCAAGGTCAAGGATATTGTTTTGGGTTGACCGGTTCGCTCTCTTGTTGTCGCAATGTTCAGGCAGGATTAGGCGCGCCGGTCGGCGCGCCTGTTTTTTTTGAAAGGTGGATGCAAGCATGTCGCAATTTCAAAGGAATCTGGACTACCATCGTCTGCCGCGACCGGGCAAGATCGCCCTGTCCCCGAGCAAGCCGTGTTCGACGCAGGCCGAGCTGTCGATGGCCTACAGTCCCGGCGTGGCCGATCCCTGCCGGGAAATCCACCGTGATCCGGAAAAGGTTTATGAGTACACCTCCCGCGGCAACCTGGTGGCCGTGGTCAGCGACGGGACCGCCGTGCTCGGACTCGGCAATATCGGGCCGGCGGCCGGTCTGCCGGTGATGGAGGGCAAGGCGGTATTGTTCAAGCACTTTGCCGATATCGACGCGTTCCCGATCTGCCTGCAAAACGTGCATCTGGACAATGGCCGCACCGACCCGGTCAGGCTGATCGAGGCGGTGGCCGCCCTGGAACCGACTTTTGGCGGGGTCAATCTTGAAGACATCGGCGGGCCGGCCTGCTTCGAGGTTGAGCATCGCCTGAAGGAGCGGATGGCAATCCCGGTGTTCCACGACGACCAGCACGGCACCGCGATAATTTCCCTGGCCGGCGTGCTCAATGCGCTGCGCCTGGCCGGCAAGAGACTGTCGGAAGTCAAGGTTGTGGTCAACGGCGCCGGCGCGGCCGGGATCGCCTGTGCCGAATTCTATATCGCGGCCGGAGCGCGGCGCGAGAACCTGGTGATCTGCGACACCAAGGGCGTGGTCTACCGGGGAAGGTTCGAGGGGATGACTGCCCAAAAGCAACGGCTCGCGGTGGATACCGAAGACCGTACCCTGGACGAGGCCTTGCGGGGAGCCGACGTTTTTCTCGGGCTCTCGGTCGGTGACTGCGTGAACCGCGAAATGGTTCGCTCGATGGCCGAACGTCCGATCATTTTCGCCATGTCCAACCCGGATCCGGAAATCCTGCCGCAGGAGGCGCTGGCGGCCGGCGCGTTCGTGGTCGGCACCGGGCGTACCGACTTTCCCAACCAGGTCAACAACGTATTGGGGTTTCCCGGCATTTTCCGCGGCGCTCTGGATGTCCGCGCCCGTGATATCAACGAGGCGATGAAGGTGGCGGCGAGCCGGGCTTTGGCGGAGATCGCCCGCGAAACGGTGCCCGGCGAGATTCGAGACTATTTGAGCAAGGCCTATCCGGCCGACGCGGCGGCCGGGATGTTCGACGGCGACTCTCCTCTGCGCCCCGACTATGTTATACCCAAGCCGTTCGATCCGCGCGTAGTGCCGCGGGTCGCCCGCTATGTGGCGCAGGCGGCCGTAGAGACCGGAATCGCCCGCGTGCCGGTCGAAGACTTCGACGGGTACGAGGAGTCGGTGCGGCGACGGATCGAGGGATAGGGATTGGCGAACCCCGGCGGCTGATCGGGGTCTTACTTATAAGATTAGAGCCATAGCCGACCCGCATGTTTTCGCGAGTTGTTGGATGAATCTGGAAGACAAGGCACCATGTTTGACAAAAAACTGCGCTACACTCCCGACTTTATCGTATGTCCGCAATGCGTCGAGATGCTGACGCGCGATGATGTCGAGGCTTTCGCCCGCTGTCCCTATTGCAATCATCGGTTCGATCCGGAAAATGGCTTGGAGGAGTTTCTGCTGCAACCGATCGTCGAGCACTGGTTGCGGCAGGGGCATGGCCAGTCGGTCGAGCGCTTCGAGGAAGAGTGACCCGGCCGGGTGCTTCGCCTGAATTATTGGCTTTTCACGGGAATCTGTAAAGATCCCGAATTTATTCGGCCAGGGGGAAGCGCCTGTCCGGTTCAACGGCAGAAGTTCGACATCTTTCCCTGCAGTTCTCGGAAGTTGTTCATAACCTCGGTATAGACATTTTGCAAATCATATCGGTGTTCGGCCGGGAAGGCGGCGATGCGCTTGCGCAATTTTTTCATGCTCTTGCGCTGTTGGCGGATAAAGACGTTAACCTGTTCGCCGATATTGTTTCTCGACTGGCGGAGGGCGGCGATCCACTGGCGCACCTGGTTCGCCTGCCGAACCAGCTCTGTTTTGACCAGATCGGCCTGCAGCGCGTCGCCGGTGATTTTGATGAAATGATGGCCGGTAATACTCAAGCGAATGGCTTCGGGGATTCGTTTCGGACACCGGAACAGGGTGCGCAGGATAAACCTGACATAGGCCCGGCCGTAGCCGGCGAAGGGCTGTCGGAAAAGCGATTTTCCCAGGGCGCCGATTTCGTCCCGGCCGATTTTCCTTTTTGCGGGGTTTTCCCCGAGCTGGCCGAGCAGTCTTTCGACCCGCGCGAAATAGTCCCTGCCGTTGCGGTTGAAGAGGTTTGCCAGCAGCCTCTTGTAGCCGGCCAGTATGGCTTCCGGACGGCGCCCGCGATCGGGTACGAAGTTCATCTTGAATGAATGGGTGTTGCTGCCGCCCAGCGGCTCGCCAAGCAGTCGCCCTTCCCGCGAGAGCCGGGTGAACAGCGGGGCGCCGCGCAAGGGCTCCAGCAGCCCGGCCATGACGGTGGGAATTCCCGCCTGTTGGCAAAAGCGGTGAATCTGCTCGCAGATATCGTCGGGTTCGCGATCCATGCCGACGATAAAGCCGGCCGTGACTTCCATGCCGAATCTTTGAATTTTCCTGACGTCCTCCAGCAGATTCCGACCGGTGTTCTGCGATTTGTTGGCGGCTTCGAGCGTGGCCGCGTCCGTGGTTTCCAGTCCGACGAAGACCATGTTGAACCCGGCCTTTCGCATGCGCTGCATCAAGTCCGGGTTGGCGGCCAGGTTCAGGCTTGCTTCGGTATAGAAGGCGAAGGGAAAGTCGCGTTGGCGCTGATACTCGGCGATCCGGTCGAGAATTTCCATTACCTTTTTTATGTTGCCGATGAAGTTGTCGTCCACGAAAAAGACCGAGCCGCGAAAGCCCAGGCTGCGCAAGCAGTCCAGTTCGCGGATGATTTGTTCTCCCGACTTCAGGCGGGGCCGATGTCCGAACAGGGTGGGTTCGCTGCAGAATTCGCAGGCGAACGGGCAGCCGCGCGAAAGCTGTATGGACATTGATCCGTAGGCTTTGACGTCCAGCAGGTCATAGCGCGGAATCGGCGATTTTTCCAGGCTTGGATAGGTCTCGCAGCACTCGGTCATATTATCCGAACCGAAGAAATTTCGCAACAGCTCCAGCTCTTCGATATCCATCTCTCTCTCGCCGGTTCGATTGCGGATCACCTGGCTGACATAGGCCTTTTTGGCCTGCCCCGAGTTCCAGTCGGCCAGAAAGCGGGATAGCGCCCCGGATTCCGCTTCGCCCAGGACAAAGTGGTCGACTCCCTTGATCTGCTCGTAGAACTGGGTCGGGTAGGGGCCGCCGACCACGATTGTCTTGCCGGCCCGGCGACACCGCGCAACCAGTTCCTGAACCCGCTTGCACTGCACGATCATCGAAGAAATGAAGACCATATCGCACCAGTGCAAGTCCTCTTCGCTCAGGGGGCGCACGTTTTCGTCGACCAGGCGGGGAGTCCAGCACTCCGGCAGCATTGCCGCCACCGTGAGCAGTCCCAAAGGCGGCATTGCCGCCTTTTTGTTGATAAAGCTCAGGGCGTAGGCGAAGCTCCAGTAGGTGTTGTTCGGGATCCGCGGATAGATCAGAAGAACTTTGTTTGGCTGAAACGCAGACATTGCGGATGGATTCCCGGCTGATTGGTTGTGGCTTGTCTTTTTGCCAGTCCTGAAAAAAAGTTGCGTAGTTCCAAAATCCTAACCACTGTCATCCCATGGAATATTGGAATGTTGGAATCTTGGAATCTTGGCATCTTGGGGCAAGGAACTTATGACTTTTACGGGCATATCCAAGAACCTGAACTGGGGTTTTGGAAAACTGGGTGGGAAAGCGGTTTTTCACGGATTGGCCGTGCTTAACCCACCATTCCAAACTTCCACTATTCCATCATTCCGCCGTCCCATGGGATGGCTGTGAATCCTAACCTATAGACAGCGGCAGACCGGAAAAGGTTGCCTTAGCCCCGGAGGGGCTGCCTCAGCCCGGGGCTGTTTAGTTTCACTGCTTCGCGGGCTGTATCCGGCGGGCCAGTCAATTCTTGTTCGCGGGCGCAGGCAGGCTACAGGCTGGGCGCCGGTTCGGGATGCGCGGTTGGTTCGCGGGTCAGGATTGCCTGGACTTCCGCCGCGGAACGGCAGGCCAGCAGACGTTGGCGAATCTCCGGACGAATCATGCGGCGGGCGAGAGCCGCCAGGACGGTCAGGTAGTCGTCGTAGTCCTCCTGCTGGGTGATGACCAGAAAGACAAAGCGCACGACGGGATTCTCGGGGTCGCCAAAATCGACTCCCTGCGGACAGACGCCGAAGCAGCCGGTGACTCCGCTGAACCCGGGAATCGCCACATGCGGAAAGGCGGTTTCGCAGCCGACCGAGGTCGGCTGGACGGATTCGCGAAGCATCGCCTTTCCCATCACGAATTCTCGCCATTCCGCCGGCAGTTGCCGCTGGACAATCAGGGTGTCGACCAACTGCCCGATCAGATCGCGCCGGTTGCTCGGCGGCAAGTCGATTCTGATGGTTTCCTCCCAGAACACCGACTTCAGGGAGAAGTCGGCGGCCGACTTGCCGGCCAGAACCATCAGCGAGGGGTGTGCCCGGTCGCGAATCAGAATATCCGGAATCGAGTTCTGGAAATGAGCCAGGGTTCTCCCGTAGTTGGGGCCGCCGATTACCATCAGCTCGCCCGGCCTGGCGAGAGCCCGCAGACCGGCCACGACGTCGTTGTTCACCCCGGTTTCGATCGGTACGTCCTTCAGCCCCAGCATCCGCAGTTGCAGGCGGGTGGTTTTCGCCAATTCCTCTTCGGCTTCATTGGCCGCGGCCGGAGTGGCATCGGCGGGGGGAATGATTCGCAGCATGCGTATCGGCAGGCCCATGGCCTTGGCCAGTTCGCCGACCACCCGGATCTGCGACACCGTATGCAGGCCGCCGCCACTGGCGAAAAGGATGCCCTCGACCGGCTGTCGGGCTGGCCAGTTGACGACTATTCCCGGCAATTGCCGACGAACCATCAGGTTCAATATCTCTTGCAGTTGCAGGGGATCATCGAACCAGTCGACGATCAGCAGGCGAATGGGCGGGGAGGACTGGCCAACCCGTTGTTCGGCGGTTTCGAGGAAGTGCTTGAACTCCGGCTCGAACCAGGCTTGCGCCAGCGGACTTTTCGAAGGCGCCCTCGGGCTCTGGTTGAAGACGGCTTCGCATTGCCCGTCGCGACTGCGGCTGACGATGCGGGCGCATTCCAGAGCCATTGTATGGCCGCCGTTGCGCGGAGCCAGAAGAAGAGCCCGAAATGGTGGTTTTTTTGCCATCTGCGCAGACCTCGAAAGCTTGCCGCGAAGCAGTCATGCCTGGTTGTTGGCTTCAGGCTGATAAAGGATTTCCTCGACCTTGAAATGCCGCACCCCGGCCGGCACCGGCCATTCGATGACGTCGCCGACCCGGTAGCCGAGCAGGGCGGTGCCCACCGGCGCCAGTATCGACAGCCTGTTTTCCTCGACAAATGCCTCGTCGGGCCAGGCCAGTGTATAGTCGAACTGCTCGTCGCTGTCGATGTCGCGGATGCGAAAGCGACTGTTCATGGTGATCACGTTTTTGGGCACCTTGCGGGGCTCGGCTATCTTCGCCCGCTCCAGTTCGCGCCGCAAATCGGCCAGGTCTTCGGTCAGCTCCTCGCCGTTGGTCGCTTCCAGGTTGTCGAGCAACTGGTTCAGTCGCTGATGGTCGACGCTGGTGATGACAATCTCGTTCTTTTTTCTTTTGGCTGTCATTTTTCTGCAAAGTCTTGTTTTTTCAAGGTTAATCGGTGGCCTGAATTCTTCCCGGAATAAGTTGATCAGGGAAAAATAAAGAATGACAAAGTAAATTTAGGTGTCTTTTGAGGAAAAGCAAGATGGCAAAAAACGCTTTCCCGGCTAAACTAAATATGTTGAACTTTTTTTTGAAACGTTAGCCTTATGGTTTGTCAGGATTTTTCTCAATGTCAAAGACGATGATGTGCTGGCCTTTGTTCGGAACCGGGCTGGAGAGCCTGGGCTGTGACCGGCAGCCTTGCCAGCGGGAAGTGCCGACTCCGGCCTCGGATCAGTTGCTGGTCAGGATCGACGCGATCGGACTGTGCTTTTCCGATATAAAAATGATCCGGGCCGGCGAAGAGCACCCGCGGGTATACTCGAAAGATCTGGCCGAGCATCCGGTGATTCCCGGACACGAGGCGGTGATGACGGTGGTGCAGGCCGGTTCCGGGGAGCTGGCGGCCGCCTATCCGCCGGGCTCCCGCTATATCATCCAGGCCGACATTTACGTCGGCGGGGTCGGCTTTGCCTATGGCTATGCGATCGATGGCGGCATGGCTCAGTACAGCATTGTCGATCAGCGGGTGCTGAACGGAGACGAGGGCTCCTACCTGCTGCCGCTGGCCGATCATGTGCCGGCCGCGGTGGCCGCCTTGGTCGAACCTTGGACTTGCGTGATCGCAAGCTATATGATCGAGCCGCGCCAACAGGTCGCCGCAGGCGGCCGCATGCTGGTCGCCATGCCCCCGGGAGAGCGGCGGGAATATACTTTTTCCGCGCCGTCCGCCGCTCATCAGAGTCCGGCGACGATCGATTGCCTGGAGGCAAGCCAGGCCACCATGGACAATTTGCGGGCGGCCTTCCCGACCGCGGAAATGCGCGTTCTGCCGCAGCCGCCGGAAGAGAGTGCGTACGATGACATTGTCTTGTGCGGTGCCTTCGAGCAAGGTTTGGGCGAGCGCCTGACCCGCCTTGGCCGGCAGGACGCGGTGATCAGCTTTGTCGGCGCTGCCGCCACCGGGCGCTGGGCCTTCGACGTGGGCAGTATTCACTACAGGGGTTGGTTCTATCAGGGCGCCCCGGGATTGGACATGGCGGCGGCCTATGGCCGCAACACGCGTTCCAAGCCGCGACCGAACGGAACCTGCTGGCTGCTCGGCGGAGCCGGAGCGATGGGCCAGATGCATACCCAGTTGGCGGTGGAGAACGAGGACGGCCCCCGGCGCGTGCTGGTGACCGACCTGGACGACCGGCGCATCGCCAAGGTCGAGCAGCAGATGGCGGCCGCGATCGAGCGCCGGGGAATCGAGTTCAGGACCTTGAACCCGAAAAATTTTCCGGACGAGGCGGCGTTCTTGCAGGCGGTACGGGAATTCGCGCCGGATGGCTTCGACGACATTGTCATGCTGGTGCCGGTCGTGCCGGTATTGAACAGCGCGGTCGATTTCCTGGCCGAAGACGGAGTGATGAATATCTTTGCCGGGATTCCGGTCGGTCAGGAGGCGAAGCTTGCAGTCGAGGCGATCGCCAATCGCGGGGTTCGCTATATTGGCTCGAGCGGCAGCCGCACCTATCACCTGCGCCATACCTTGAAGCTGGCCGAGAGCGGCGCGCTGCGGCCGGTGACGGCGCTCGCCGCCGTCGGCGGCATGCGGGCATTGTGGGAGGGGCTGGAGGGAGTCGCCGAAGGGCGATTTCCCGGCAAAACCGTGATTTTCCCGCAATGCGAAGATTTGCCGCTGACTCCGGTCGAGCGCTTGCGCGAACTGGCGCCCGAGGTGGCCGAGGCACTCGGTGAAACGGGCGAATACAATGGCGAAGTCGAACAGGCGATCATGCGCAAATTCGGAAAGCCGGCTGAGCAAGGTTGAGTTTGCCGATCAGCGCAGTTTCTGTTCACCGCTCTATTCCGTTGCTTAAAGAGTATTTTTATGCAGCCATTTCTCTACATTGGCGGAATTGTTCTTGAGATCACCATCCTCGGGATTCTGATCTATCTGGTCACGCTGTTTTTGCGGGGCACTCGCAGTGCGCCGATTCTGTTCGGATTCGTCACTGTGATCGTCACGCTCTATGCCATGGCGCTGCTTTTGGATCTTGAAGTGATCGAATGGATGCTCAACCGGATGGTGGCCGCCGCCGCGCTCGGGGTGCTGATTATTTTTCAGCCTGAATTGCGCCGGGTGTTCGCGGAGATCGGCTCTACCCAGCATCGGTTGCGCAACAGTTCGCGGGAACGCCAGCAGCGGATCGACATCATCGTCAACAGCGTGCTTTTTCTGGCCGACCACCGGATCGGCGCTCTGATTGCGGTCGAGCGCGACATCGGCCTGCGCGGCATCGCGGAAACCGGCACCACCATTCAGGCGCCGCTTTCGCAACAATTGCTGACCACCTTCTTCTTCCCCAATACCCCGCTGCACGATGGCGGCGTCCTGATCAAGGGCGGCAAGATCGTGGCCGCAGGCTGTATCTTCCCGCTGACCGAAGACCCCGATTTCGCCAAGAACCTGGGCACCCGCCATCGCGCCGCGGTCGGACTGAGCGAGGAGGCGGACGCCGTGGTCCTGGTCGTTTCCGAAGAGTCGGGAGCGATCAGCCTGGCCTACAAGGGGCGCCTGGTGCGCGGCTTGAACCGACAGCGCCTGGAGCGGCATCTGCGCACCCACCTGGTGCGCAATCCGCCCAAAAGCGAGAACCGGCTGGGCAGTCGCTTCCAGAACCTGGCGGTCGATGACAAGGTTGAAGACGAGCATGGTTTGGATCTCGAAAGAGCCGGGACGGGGGCGGGGAAATGAAGAGTCGGCTGAAAATACTCCAGTTCATTCGCGACGACTTCTTCTACAAGCTCTTCGCCTTTGCCCTGGCCACCATTGTCTGGATCTTCGTCAATCAGCAGATTCGCAGCGAGAGCGCGGTCTTCACGGTGCCGGTCGCGGTTTCATACGACGAGGAGAGAATGGTGGTTGAACCGTCTTCGTTCACGGTTCAGGTGGTGGTTCGCGGCAGTCGCTCCGGACTCGACCGCCTGAGCGGCCAGGAGATCCAGATCGAGCCCGCGATCCCGGTGGTTGAGCCGGGCATTGACACCTATGAACTGAGGCTTGCGCCGGGGCAGGTGAGAACCCCCTCGGGGATTCAGGTCGAGGGGTTGCGCCCCGCCAGTGTTTCCCTGCGGGTCGACCGGAGAATCGAGAAGACGGTGCCGGTGCGAATTCGCGAGCAGGGAACCTTGCCGGTCGGCTACCAGGTGCAGGAAAGGCGCGTGGTGCCGGCCACCGCCCGCCTGACCGGGCCGTCGCGCCTGCTGGTCGACATCGACCAGGCGGCCACCGAGCCGATCATGCTTGGCGAAACGACGACGCAGACTTTCGAGCAGGACAATGTAAGACTGCAAGTCCCCGGCCGGGTCGAAGTCAGTCCGCGCAGTGTTCATGTCAGCTATGAAATTTCACGCCATACCGCGACCGAGTCTTTCAACCGTCTGCCGGTGCGGGTTCTGACCGCGGCCGGAGCCGGTCTGCGCGTGGTTTCCGAACTGCCCGAGGCCTCGGTCACGGTGCGCGGCCCGCGAGCCGTCGTCGCCGCCATGCAGGCGCATCAACTGCAAGTGTTTGTCGATCTTAGCGAAATTACCAGTCCGGGACAGTACAGTCGGCCGGTCAGAGTCTGGCTGCCGGACGGGCGGGTCAGCCTGGAGTATGTTCAACCGGCCGAGCTGGAAGTCGAGTTGGCCATGCCGCCCGCCGCCAGCCGTTTGCCCGAGCCCCCTGCCGTGTCGCCCGCGGTTCCCGAATCGGCCGCCGCCCCGGCGCCCGGCCAGGATGAATAAGTCTGCGCCATGACCAGAAGCCGAAGAGGAACCAGCACCGCCGATCCAGGAGGCTCCGGTTCAGTCCAGGCGGTGGTTGTGCTGGGGCCGACCGCGACTGGAAAAACCCGGCTCGGAGTGGGGCTGGCGCGGCGCTTCGAGGGGGAGGTTGTCAGCGCCGACTCGCGCCAGGTCTATCGCGGCATGGACATCGGCACCGGCAAGGATCGGTGCGACTATGGCGTCGGCGCGGCGGCCGTGCCGGTTCACTTGCTGGATCTGGCAGAGCCGCGGGAGGAGTTCAATCTCCATCGCTATATCGAGTGTTTCCGGCGGGTGCTGGCGCAGCTTGCGGCGCGTCGGCGCCTGCCGGTGGTGGTCGGCGGATCCCCTCTTTATCTCAAGGCGATTATCGAAGACTACGATCTGCCGGGCGGGCCGCCCAACCATGAATTCCGGCAAAGTCTTTCGGCTCTTTCGGACTCCGACTTGGTCGAACGCTTGCGAACCCGGGCGCCCGATCTGCTTTCGCGGGTTGATCTCACGCAACGGCGGCGAGTGGTCAGAGCCTTGGAGATCGCCCGCACCCGGAATTTGGCTGAATGCGGGCAGAGCCGCCCGCCAAGACTGACGCCGCTGTTGCTCGCTCCCTACTATCCTCGTGCCGAGGTGCATCGGCGAATCGAGCAGAGACTGCGGGAGCGCCTGCGGGAAGGCCTGCTCGAGGAAGTCGAGGGGCTGCATAAAGCTGGGGTTTCCTGGGAGCGCCTGGCCTGTTTTGGCTTGGAATACCGCTGTGCCGCCGAATTCCTGGCCGGCCGTATTGAATACGACCGGTTTTTCGAGCGTCTGCTGGCTTCCATCCGGCGCTTCTGCAAGGCTCAGGACTGCTGGTATCGCCGGTTCGAGCGCGATGGCTGGCCGATCCACTGGCTGCCCGAAGGCGATTTCGCGCGGGCCGCCGAACTGGTCGAGAGGTTTCTGGCCGGAAGGGAACTGCCGCCGCCCGCCCTTCGCCTGCAGGATATCCGCTACGGACCGCGCAGCGACCGGCACCGGCGCAAAGGCACTCGCGACTGCCGCCGCGATGATTGACCCGGCACAGATCCCAGGCCGCAAGCCGCAAGGCCTGAGTAGTGAGTCGAGCGTCCCGATTCGCAAGTCGGAAGTCGGAAGCTCCCTGAAACAAGGATTATTCGGTCAGCCCATGATTGATTTGCACACCCATAGTTCGGCTTCGGATGGCACTCT